>NVRZ01000048.1 GCA_002401055.1 Bacteroidota bacterium | reverse complement strand
CTTTAATAATGTTTGAGGGTTTATTTAACGTGGTCATTTAATATCTTCTTCTTAGAATATCCTAAAAGTGCGGACATGCCATATCCTGAACGATAGCCTTTGACGACTGCAATACGTAGATAAGCGCAATTTCAAAGCTGCCCTGTCCGTTACTAGTTTCTTTAAGTGTTGAAACGTTGATATCGTAGCTCATTCCCAACGTAATGTCCATATATTCAAATCCCGCCATAATTATAAAAGCATCCGAATTTGACCATTGCCTGTACCAAGCTCCAAGCCGAATTGCCGCCTCCGATTTCGTATTATAACGCACCGCCAATCCTAAATTGGCTTCATTAGAAGCCTTTTGAATCATATACAAAAAGCTAGGAAGCACATCCCACATCTTAGTTATGGTAAATGATCCTCCAGCCTGTATAGCCGTTCTATTGGACAATACATTGGATTCTGTCGTGGTAAGAAAATTCACCTTAGGCCTCGTCAAATGATAGGTGGATAATCCAACAAAAAATATCATCTTCTTCGAATAAATATAGTTCCATAGTAGGCCAGCATTTACATCTGCATATATTATGCTGGTTTTATCAAATTGCTCTTGCCCTGACCCCGTCTCAATTTCGCTCAGAATCTCATCTCCAAACCTGAGTTTCGATCTGTCAAATCCCATCTGAACAACTCCTGCCTGAACACCAAATGAAACCAGTTGCTTTCCATTTCCAGTCATATCTCGATGATAAGCCAATGATCCAAATGCTCCGGTAGTCTTTAAATCACCCTTCCCTGCTTTGTCGCTGAAAAAGCTAATTCCGAACCCAGCCATGTCGGCCGCTTTCATCATTTTATCTAAAATATGCACGTCATATCCGCCGGTAAAAGTAGTATAGGGATCTCCTCCTGCAGCTCTTTTCCATTGGGTTTTATAGTTGGTAGAAAATCTATGTTTCCCATTAAAGAATCCGGTGTGAGCTGGGTTAAGCGTTAATGGAGAGAAATAAAACTGAGAAAAGTGAATATCCTGCCCAATAGCATTATCCGAAAAAGAGAATAACACCAAAACGGAAATTAATATGGATAGGATTCTTTTCATTTTTAGTTTATCAAACTTCTTATTTCAACAGCGTTACATTGCCACTTATAGGGCCAATTTTATCACCTTTTACGGATTCAGCCTCCAATACCCAGACATATACTCCTACTTCCATGACTTTGCCATTTCGCATGTGAGTACCATCCCAACCACCATGCGGATAAATGATTTGATCTCGTTCAGTTGCTTCAAAAATCATTTCTCCCCATCTGTTAAAGATTTTAAATGAAATTGTCTCGATAGACTCTCCCTCTCTACCTTTTACATCAAAAACGTAAAGAATATTATTGGGAGTAGGGCCACTTCCATCAGGAGTAAATGCATCAGGTACCTCCGGTTCAAAGTCAGGTGATATTATTTCTATCGTAATAAAATTTGAATCAACACATCCGTACAGATCAGTCATGACAACCTTGTAAGTAGTAGTAGAATCTGGACTCGCGGTAGGATAGGCAGAACTTGGATCATCTAATCCGCTTTCTGGCGTCCATACGTATGTTACTCCATTTGGAGCATTAGCACTTATAACAATTTGATCACCTAAAAAGATGGTCGTATCGCAACAGGGAGATAGCACGGGAATATTTACTGTTACAGTAGCGGTGTCTGATAGATCTGGGCAAATTGAATCGTAGCCAACCGTTACGATATAGTCGGTAGTGGTAAGTGGTGTTGCCATTGGATTGAATATGGTCGAGTCATCCAATGTAGCAGAAGGAACCCAAATGTAAGACGTTGCTTCAGGTGCAAAAGCATCCAGCTGGGTGCTGTCACCAACACAAATTGATGTGTTGTACGTTTCCAGATCAGGTGCTTCAACAACATGAACTGTAATGGTGTCCCAGTCGGGGCAACCAAAAGCCGAGTTTCCTTTATTATCTACATAAACCACAACCGTAATATCGGAATCTGGAGTAATCGTGTAGGTGTCAGTTGCACCTGGAGCATAAGAAGTTTCTTGCACGGTGTCACAATTTACAATCCACGAGAAATCATTGTATGCTACCCACGAAGTGTTGGTTGCCGATAAAGTGATTGATTCACCCTCGCAAATTGTCGTATCTGGATTTGGTATCGTGGATAAAATTGAATTTGGCTTGACAATAATTACGGTGGAGTTTGAACCACTTCCACAGGTACTCAACGCTGTAAGTTCTATTTGGGCGGATCCGTAACTATTAAATACTATTGTTAGCTGATTATTCGCTATGTTAATCACCGTCCCAATATTAAAATTATCAATAAAATTCCAGTCGTAATATGTCGATGGCAAATGTGCCGAAGTTACCACAGGTGTATTTCCCAAACACAGGGTCGATTGCGTGGTAAATCTGGTTGTAAAGGTGACAGTGTCTCCGAGGCACACCTCATCAGGGCCTATGACCTCCACAATGGGATCTCCTTCAAGATAGAAATAACGAGGTTCACTGAAAGGCCCTACACAAAAATCTCCAGGTGCAAAAGGAATAAATCCCTTCTCAACTTCTTCTATGGTAACTTCATAAAGCCCGGTTGGCCAACCTTGCAAACCAAAACAGCAAACGCTAAAGCCAAAAATATTTGGATCCCAGAGGAAAGTAGCATATAGATTGCCCCCCGTTGAAAATTGCACAAAGTAATTGGAGCTTGTCAACTGGGGATTAAAAATATCTATTCCCAACCCATCAACAGTTGCGCACAAGGTGTCATAATCTGCTATTGGACCATTTTGGTTTCTAAGCCCGTGATCCATCAATATTCCTGAAATTCCTTTGACATTGAGCCTAACCACTGATCCTAACAGATTGTAAGGAGTTGTTGAACTATCCGCAATAACACGCATGTAGTACATACCCAACTGATATCCCAACGCTTGATAGAGTGTAAAGGGTGGAATACAAAGTTCAATACTATCATTTGAAAAACCCACAGTTGCACCCAATTCACCTACAGTACCGATTATGGTCATGGCCGGTGGATATGCGGGTGGATCTCCAGGTGAAAGGATCTGCACCATAAAATTATTACACGCACCATACTGAGACAGAGAATCAAATGTATTTATCCTAAATGGAAATTTTACACAAACCTCACCTGAATCAACAATCGTTAGCGAAACATCATAGATGCCACAATTGGCATAGAAATGGCTGATATCGCCAGTATCCCGAATTGGGAAGGATAAAGTATCCGTTCCGCAAGGATCCGGAATAATGGTCGTATCGGAATAGTTCTTGGTTCCCAGGATCGTCGTCTGGCCATCGCCGAAGTCCCAAACCCAGGATTTTCCATTGATAAGGGAATCATGCATTCCGGTAGACATATCATCAAACGTAACGGTGGTTCCATTGATGGTATAATTAAAATCACTCATCAATAAACCTACGTTCACTTCCTTGGTAATCGTCGAGGAACAACAATTTTGTTTGGTAGCAGTCAACGTAACCATGTAACTTCCAAAACAATCGTTGTATACGTGGTTTATGCCCGATTCATTTTTTGATTTAAGATCCCAGCCATCACCAAATTGCCATGACCAGGTTATTGAATCAGCTGGATCAAATACCGAAGTATTCGTAAAAACAACATTGGTGTCTGTTACTGAAAATGTAAAATCAGGCCCTAGATTCCCAACTTGAACCGTTTTTTCAACCGGCGTTTCGCAAAACTCTAAAGAATCCAACCTTATGGTGTAGTTACCTTCGCATGTATACATGAAAGAAGGATTAATTGAGTCAGCCGGGGATTGCAGTTCACCATTTACAAACCATTTCCAATCTTTTCCAGATATACCTGAACTGGTTACATCTATTGAATAAACATTGCTGAATACACTATCGTACACGGTCGAATAAACATAAGAACAGGTAGTTGTATTCCAAACCGACATCTGGCTAATTATTACAGAATCTAGTATAGAGGTAGTATTGAGTACATAACTAAAGTCAACACCGTTCTGCATTCCTATAGGAATCTGCTTCGTTAGGGTTGCACTGCAACCATCGGTAATACACAGACTAATGTCTTTACCACCATTGGTAATAATATCACACTCCATAATGCAAAAAGGGCCCCAAGGAGTTCCATTAACTACCGGATCCGATGAAACAACTCTGATATAGTAATTACAGCCGGAAATCTGTGGAGGTGTTATTGCCCCACTTATAGACCCTGGTGCATTTGGATTAATTGCAGGATCCCAGGTAGTGGTACTTGGCTGTGGACCCCCAATAACTGTAGGATTGGCAAAGCTACCCGAAGAATCTGACAATTCTAAAGTATAGGTATTACCTGGGTTAAAGGCACCAAACGATTGATATTTCACATCAATTACACTTGAGTCGCAAATTGGTTGTTGACCCTGAGGAAGTCCTGGCGGATTTCCCGGATAGTTAGGATTCCAATATGGATTTTGTAATACACCGGGCGTTAAAGGTATATTGATACTGTCAGGACAATCTATAATTTGAAAACAACCTAAATTGGGAGTACCAATAATTGTAGGGGGCGAGATGCGGTTTATTCTAAAACAGTAGCAAGAAGCTATGGGCAACGAAGAAGGTATAAGAAGTGTTCCTGCCACCTGGTACGTGACACCAGCATTTAGAGCCCCAGTACCAAATGTTGCAATGGTAAATGAGTTCGAAAAATTACAGTTAGAATCTGAGATTTCTATACTATAACTTCCGGGGCATAGCGAATCCGTTAAACTAAATAAGAATGAAAGTGTGGTGTTGGCTACATCTTCGTGACACACAGCAGCAGGTGAAATTGAAATTGCATTAATACCAGCACCGTTGAGATCATTCGGATCGTATTCACCAACAATTACTATATCATCAATTGCAAAAGGTAAACTGTCATTACTGTTGACAGCATCATTGGTCCATTTCCAGGCAAAACTAAGATTGTCCTTATTAATAAACTGCGGTCCTTCAATTCTGGCATATTTCCACTTTGTGGTATTACAATATTTTGTGGTACTACCACAAGGTGCTGCATCATTTTTATCAGCAAGTATCCACGGCCCTGTAGTTCCACTTACACTATAGTACACTTCACCATAATCTCCGGGAGCTCCTTGGGCAAGCCACCAAAAATTCAAGATAATATTGTCATACCCCTGAGTACATATGCCGCCGCCCATAACCACCCAGCGCTCACTGGCTACAATCGGATTATAACAGTCATTGTATATCGTATCCAAAAAATCGCGAATGTGCATGTAGTTCTGGTCAGGAGGGCCGATTTGACCAATATTTCCATAAGTCGAATCCTGTGAAGGTGTATTTGCATAAACACCTTTTCCATCGTAGTCATTGGTAACCACCCATTCGTTAAATCCATAACTGGGCGCTACCGCGAAGTTTGGTAAAAGGTTAAAAGTCAAATTGTTTGGAGCATCATCAAAATTTTGCCAACCCAGAAGAACTTGTTGTGTCTGAGCGTAAACCAAGCTACTTGCCATTATCATGGCCAGCACCAAACAGCTTTGTGTCAATGCACGCATACTCCCTATTTTTATAAGTCTCAACATAGAATATTACTCTAGTATTATCTTCCTAAATACCACTTTATTTTCACTCAACTTACTCTGAATATCAAATTTAACAAAATATAAGCCTTTAGCATAAGATGTAAGATCAATAGTAAATTCACTGTCCCTCACCCCAAACAACTGGTTAATCTCAACTGCGTCTCCTATACTATTATACAAATGGATAGTAACATTTGAATTTACTTTTAAATGGTATGAAACCGTAACTATTCCTGTAGTTGGATTTGGAGTTATTAATACGGAATTCACATCTTCTATATCCAGAATACCTGTAGTATCAATCGGTGGCACTGGAATTACTTCAAGCTGATATGTTAAAGAGTCCCTACAACCGGTTGAGGAATTTGTTGCCACAAGTGTGATCGTGTTGCTACCCAATGAGTCATAAAGAACAATTGGCTCCTCCAACGTAGAGTTACCTGGTTCTCCCAGGGTCCACGCCCATGTGTTGGCTCCATAGCTTAGATTGGTAATTTGAAATGTTGTACCCTGATAAATCGTGTCATCAGGCATAAAGAAATCCGCAATCACGGAGTCAATAAAAACGGTCTGGGTTGAGGTATCGCTTCCAAAAACATTACTGGCAATTAGCGTAACTGTATAAGTGCCAGGCGAGGCATAGGTATGCGTAATCGTATCACCGTTTCCAGTATTTCCATCGCCAAAATTCCATGCCCAACTGGTAGGGAAGAAGCCAGAGAAATCAGTGAACTCCACTACTCCATTACAATAATCTGTAATATCAAATGTATAATTCGCATCTGGCTTAATGTTAGCGGTAAGGATCATAACTCCATAATCTTCAGATTGGCCATAGGTTAGCGTATCACAGGATGTAGGAGTTGATCCGGTAAAATCAGATGACACTCTCATCCTGAGCATGGTATCAACTACAGCAGTTCCCGAAATAATAATTTGCCCAGTATGGGTGCCTATTTTATTATCAGATGAAAATATAAGTTCTGTCAAATCATCAAATACACTGTCGTTGTTATAATCGATCCAAACTCTAACATTTTCACTCCAAGTAGGACTGGTTTCAATGCTAACAGTTTGGATTGAGCCCATCTGCACTGTTGTGAATGCAAAGCAACTATAATCCCAATAGCCTTGCTTTAAACTTCCGGAATTATTACTGATGGTATTAAATTCTACATTATAGATGCCGATGTCGTTATTGATATCCAGTACAACAGGTGTGCACACCGGTAATTTAGGGCCTTTAGCAATATTCATATAAGCCACCTTAGTGGTCATATTAGAGTTACAAGGATTTATGACCGTGAGCGTTACGGTGTACATTCCTACAGCCAAATAGGTATGAGTGGGGTTTTCTAAATCTGAAGTGTCTCCATCTCCAAAAGTCCAATACCAATCAAAAGGTGAGTTTGAAGATATATCAGAGAAGCTACAAAGGCCACCAACACAATTTTGAATGTTGTCAACGGTGAAATCGGCTACGACAGATAAATTATTAACTGTATCCTGAACGGTGCTGTCGTTCACAAGCTTGCTGTCAGACGTCATTTCTGTCCATGCGTCTATGACATGTACACCGGGAGCCGAAAAATCCCCCATCGTAGTGAAGGTATAGATGAGTGTGTCTCCAGGTCCTATACTCGCATAAATTGTTTCCTGAACCGGTGTGCCTCCATTCAGAGAGTATGCTACCGGAATTGTGTCCTGCTGTACCGCCCCGAAATTCTTAATCCCTAATGTAATTGAATCACTTATACCCAAACATCCGTCAACAGGTGCATCAATAGATATGACACCAACATCGTTTGGTAACTTGTCAATAATAAGAATATCATCAACTGCCATGTCACTGTCAGCATTGATTCCTGTAACTCCTCTTATCCTTAATTTAACGACTGAACTAGAATAGGCAGACAAATCAACCGATCGAAGAATCCAAGGATCTGTTTGTAACGACTGCTGCTCACCAACAATCTGATCGATATTGGTCCATATTCCGTTATCAAATACATCGACATACATGCCTCCCATATTTGAACCATACATATGATACCAAAACTCTAGGTAAGGATATGCAAGGCCTGATATATCCAGGCATTCGCTAACTAGATTTGCGGTCATGTTATTACAAAATGTTGCTTCCGTGTACATATAGTTACCGATATCAGTACCATACGTAACATCTACCGTTGGGCCTGATCCAAAGTTTGGAGTACCGCCTTCATTTACTATCCAATCAATATCATCATCACCGCTATTATCATTTGACCAATCCCCGATGATGGTGCACGACACCCCACACGGTGCTCCATTGCAAAGAGAATTTGACTCAAAATCGTGCATAAACGGATAAGTTGTGATGGGAACGGTATTGGTTACCAAATAATTTGCAATCGTGTCATTACAGTCAGTGGAGTCACCTGTCATCGAAACCCATGCATCAATTGAGTATGTTGCAGAAGCAGAAAGATCTGCAGTTTGTATGAATGAGTATATATAAGAACTGGTTGGCGCAATAGTATTGGAAAGTGTTTCCATTACAGGTGCCCCTCCATCCACGCTATAAAAGGCATCCATTCCAAAAATTGTATCAGTACCAAAATTCTGAATTACCATCGTTACAACTTCGGTACTACTTAATGAACACGCTGTAACTGGAGCTTCAATATCCATGACTCCTGCATCGAGGGCAGAACCAGCTTTGATAAATATGTTATAGTCCTCTGTTTCGCCAAATGTTTGCGTGTCGCAACTGTTGTCCGCATTAGGCTGTGCGAGGTATATGCAACGCACCCTCATGATTGTATTGCCTGCAATTGGCACTCGGCATGAGATAGTTATAAATCCCATTACTGGAATTATCCCAGGAGGTGAAACAAAAACAAATTCATCGGTATCCTCGAAATCACCGTCGTGATTAAAGTCGATCCAAACGCCGAAACCCTGATCGAAAATTGAAGACGGAGTTAAGGTAATTGGATAAGTGCTGTTCATGGCCACTTGTGCCGTGTCACTGGCGTAGTATACGTAGTTGTCGGCATTTCCATTACAGCCTGTAGAGCTATTAAAAATACCTGCGAATGTTACCCCATCAATAAAGTCATCAGAGTTGCAACTTACTACGAATTCAGGAATACAACAGATCTGCTGGTTATTTGAAACATATCCAAAAAGGCTGTCGTTATCTGGATCTTCGTCAGTTGGCATGGCCGTCCAGGCGTCAAAAGTGTAAGACCCTGTCAACGATAAATCCTCAGTACTGGTGAATGTGAAAGAAGCAATGCCTCCTGCCGGCAAACTGGTAAACATCGTGTCTACATTAATTGGCCCTCCGTTCATTCTATAAACAACAGGGATGGTATCCTGAGCATTCAAGCCATAATTTCTAATACTCACGGTTATATTCTCAGTCACACTGAGAATTCCACACTCGATTGGAGCAACAATTGCGATTACTCCCACATCGTTTGGTGGCTTGTCATAAATCCTCAAATCGTCAATACAAATATCGCTGGTGAATCCAGTTCCAGTAATTCCTCTTACTCTCAACCTAACTATTCCAGAATACATAGAAAGGTCTACTTCCGTCTCGATCCAAGGATCAGTTTGGGCCAACTGCTGCTGTCCAATTACAGTGAATACATTTGTCCAAGTGTTGGCAGTATCTATGTCAACATATAATTCACCAATATTACCTCCAAACATATGATAGGAAAATGTCATTGTAGGTGTAGTAATCGAATCAAAATCCATGCATGGGCTCATCAACACCGCTTCAGTTTTACTGCATCCGGAAGCTTCAGTGTAGAAATAATTACCCGCGGCTGTACCTGTAGTGTTATCCACTAAAGGCCCGGTGTTTCCTGATGGTGTTCCTCCTTGATCAGTAGTCCAGTCTATATCATCGGTAATGATGTTGGTCCACTGACCTACCAAATAGCATGGCCCACCACAAAGGGTTCCACATAAAGGCTCTGATTCTACATCCTCAAGAAAAGGAAAAGCAGAAATAGAGGCAAAATGCTCAATTGGACTTCCCATTAAGCTGTCGTTAAAAACTATTATATCTCCAGGCAACTCAGTCCATACGTCTACAATATATATGGAGGGTGTGGACATGTCCACGGTTGTTGCAAAAGAGAAAATGGCGGTATCGCCCGGTGCTATATTTTGGTAAATCGTATCTCGTACTACAGGTCCACCATCAACACGGTAGGCTACTGGGATCGTATCTTGACTAGCCATACCAAAATTCTCCACTCGAATCGAGATAATTTCATTGGCGCTCAGATTACATCCTGTAAGCGGGTCATCTAAAAATATTACTCCAACATCTTCTGGCTGAGGTTCCCAAATAAAGATGTCATCCACACCAAATCCTTCATCTATCGTGAACGCGTTGGTAGACATAACAATGCGGAATCTAACACTTGACTGCCCTGCAAGACTCGTTAATTCATGTCGCGCTGTTCTCCAAACTCCTGCCAATCCTGATTTATCCGTCCAAGAATCTCCGGCTGGCTGGTTATACCAATTCAAACCTCCTGATCCGGCGCTACCAACTTTGAGCCAACTACCCCCACCGTTTGTACTAAACTCTACATAACCACTATCTCCAACGGTAGGCAATGAAAAAATATGTTGAAAGCTCAGCCGAGGATCAACAGCCATTGCAGAGAAATCATAGCATGGTGAAACTAGAAATGACTTTTCATTAGAATTATAGGTACCTGCTAAATTAGTTACCCAAGCATTGTTTCCGCTCGCGGCGGTGTTGATAAAAGTATTTGCAGGAGTACCAAGCTCCCATGAATCATTGGAGCCTTCGCTATCCCATCCACCATCACCAGATTCAAAATCCTGAAAGTAGGGATAGGTAGTTACAATAGGTATATGAACAACAACATTTGCAACTGAGCTATCATTGGAAGAATCTGCATCAGCAGTAATATCGGACCACGCATCCAATATATATGTGCCAGGTGTGGAAAAGTCGTATGTGGCAGAAAACGCAAACAAAACTGTATCTCCCGCAGCCAATGATGGATAAAAGGTATCTAAAATGGGTGCTCCTCCATCAACCCGATAAGCTAAAGGAATTGAGTCTTGAGCAACGGCACCAAAATTGTAAACCGACACGATAACAGACTCTGTTGCGGTAAGACCACAAACAGTAATTGGCGAGTCAATTTGTAATATCCCAATATCATTTAATAATTTGATTTCCAATGCGTAATCCTCTGTTTCACCATTCGCAGCATTGTTACAAGAATCTGCAGCGGTTGGTGTAACACCTCCAATCGCCCTTATTCTAATTCTAGTATCACCGACAGATGCCCAAAGAGGAATTGTAATGGTATCCGTAACTGCCACATTTCCTGAAGCAAATGACAAAACAAACTCTCCCGTATCAGCGTAGTCATTGTCCAGGTTAAAGTCGATCCACACACCAAATCCAACAGGATTGAAAAATGGCGGATTTAACGAAATAGGATATTTAAGTCCTCTTCCAACAATTGCCGGAGGGTTGGAATACAGAATAAAATTGTCCGAATTACCATTGCATCCTGATGAAGTATTCGATATATTGGAAAACTGAACTCCATCGATAAAATGACCAGATGAACATGCATTGTTATATGTAGGAGTACAAAATGATATGAATTCAAACGTAACCGTCATGATCTGATTAACACCCCCACAAGTTGCTCCATTGATACCACCCCAATTAGCATTTCCTATTGCAGGCCGAAGGGTATAACCGGGATTATCACAATTACAAACATTGCCACTACCACTAACATTGAATTCCACAGCATCTGCCACCAAAGCACATCCCCCTGCAGAGCAGCCTATCCCTATGGCAAAAGTTTCAGCACCGCAGGTCCAGGTACCCGCCACGCCATCTCTCAATGACCCGGCCATCTGCTTAACCATAGTAAGATCAGTACAAGTACGTCCAATCGGATCCTGATCACCGGAAATGGTAACGCTTATAAATTCAATATTTGTTGTGTCTAATTGAGCGCGGAAAGAAATCCAGTTATCGTAAGCTGGATCACCAGGGCAGTATGATGTTCCGTTTACATAGGTCTCCGAATAAATCATAAACTGAGCCTGCGCAACACTGAAAGCCAGAATACAGACAACAACTAAAGACAGAATTCTTTTCATAACTACTAAGAAGACGTTTACTCTAAGAATAAGTTGCTAGGATAGAAAACGAATAAAAAAAGTTTTATTCACCTCACAACAAATATAGATTAATTCACCTCACCGAGCAACAATACCAAAGTCGTTTTCTGGATACAAAGGTTTTTCTGATATGATTGTTTAGAATTAAACAAATTGGTTAGATGTAACCAAAATAATTACTACGTAAAGATGGTTTTTGGCCAAGTGTAATGAATCATTGGATGTAAGACCAACAATAGAACATATTCAATCGCTATTCGTTTTCTTTTCCTTAATATTGACCTGCTATGAGTAAAATAAAAGTTGCAATAAATGGTTTTGGAAGAATTGGAAGGGTCACTTTCAGGATTCTGGAGAAAAGAGATGACATGGAAGTGGTGGCCATCAATGATCTCGCCGATGCGCGTACCTTGGCTCACCTGCTTAAATATGATAGCATACACCGTGGCTTTGAGGGCACTGTGTTGGCAAAAGACAAGGAAATTGAAGTAAATGGAAGGGTGATCCCGATCCTCAATGAAAAGGATCCTGCATCGCTGCCTTGGGGCGTGCTCAACGTAGATGTTGTAATTGAGTCGACAGGATTGTTTAGAGATGAGAATTCTGCGTACAAGCATATTGAAGCAGGAGCGAAAAAAGTAATTATTTCTGCACCTCCAGGGAAAGGAAACATCAAAACTGTTGTTCTGGGTATAAATGATGATGTTTTATCAGGCGATGAGCTCATCATTTCAAATGCCTCTTGCACAACCAACTGCGCTGCGCCAATGGTTAAGATCATTGACGAAAACTGGGGAATTGAAAATGGTTATATCACCACTATACACTCTTACACTGGTGACCAAAGAATTCATGATGCACCTCATAAAGATCTACGACGTGCCCGGGCGGCGGCAATGTCAATAATCCCAACCAGCACAGGTGCGGCTAAGGCGATTACGAAGATATTTCCTCATCTATCAGGTAAACTCGGTGGCTGTGGTATCCGCGTGCCGGTTGCAGATGGATCCCTAACAGACTTTACCTGTTCCATTAAAAATAATACGAGCATAGAAGAAATTAATGCCGCTTTTAAAGAGCAAGCCAAAAATCAGCTTAAGGGAATACTTGAATATACGGAGGACCCAATAGTTTCAATTGACATAGTAGGGAATTCTCATTCCTGCATTTTCGACGCACAACTCACTTCCGTACTTGATAGGGTTGTAAAGATTGTTGGGTGGTACGACAATGAGGCTGGTTACTCAAATCGCCTGGCGGATTTAATCAAGAAAATAGGTTAGGTTTATTAGTTGACGGTTCTCAGTTGACAGAAGACAGTTCGCGGTTGACAGAAGGCGGTTGATGGTATATAGGTGACGAACACATTAAATAAATGAGGCTGTTATCGAGCAAGTCTTTTCTTAAGTTTTGACTCAAAAAAACTGTGCAAAGGAAAAATTAACCCTGCGAGTACCGCATTAAACATCAGCTTGTATGCAGGCTCGCCGCCGGAGTAGGATTCGATGTATGGATCGAGAAGAACGAGCGTAAACTCGAAGAACAATAGAAATGTTAAAAATATTACCCCTTCTATCAAGTTCAGCGGTATTAACTGGGAGATTCCTCGGCGGCTACGGCCGCTCGGAATGACGATGACCATCGATATAACTAAGAGAACAAGCACAATCGCTATAGACGAATACTGCAAGTTATCCCTCCTCGACTTCCGTTCATTCTCCAATCCTAGTTCTTCAATCTCTAATCGTTTACGTTCTGTTTCTGCGGTTTCAAACTCGTGCTTGGCTTCTAGTTTGCCGATGTCTTTGCTCTTTTCTTGGTTGAACAGACTGTCTTTGGCTGTAGTGTACTTTATGTGGTGCTTCAATGCAAGTTGGTAACGGCCCGTAGTGTCGTAAAGCTTGCTGAGGTTTTGATTGCCAATCCTAACATCCTCCAATGATTCAATTGTATCGGCAATAGCCAGAGAACGCAATAAGTAGTTCTCGGCCTCCTTAAACCTACCCACTTTAGTGTATAACGAACCAATCCCACCCAGCCAAGTCGTAATTCCAGATTTACTACCTATTTTCTCGTCCAACTTCAGTGCCTTTAAAAAATACTCAAGTGCCACAGTAAAGAATTTATTAGATGTTGTCAAGACAACAGTGTCGTGAGAATTGTCAACTGCATCCAATTCCCTTAGCTTTTTTGATGCGCTAAAAGCAGAATCCCCCTTATCACAATATGAATTTCCAATATTTCCGAAGTGCCTGGCAATGCCGTC
This sequence comes from Bacteroidota bacterium, assembly GCA_002401055.1. Lineage (GTDB taxonomy): Bacteria > Bacteroidota > Bacteroidia > NORP154 > NORP154 > NORP154. Next base: position 1,275 of record NVRZ01000048.1, on the reverse strand, counting down.
TTTATTTCCAAGTTCCTCATCAATATTTAATGCTTTAAAATAATATTCCAATGCCTTGGAGTGGTCGCCTTGATTGTTATAAACAATCCCTATGTTTCCAAGGTGACGTGCAACTCCTCTCTTTTTACCAAGTTCCTCGTCCATTTTCAAAGCTCTTTGATAATATTCAAGGGCTTTTGCATAGTCCTTATGTTCATGATATACATTTCCAATATTACCCAGGTTCATAGCAACACTTGATTTCCTGTCTAATTCTTCATTAATCCTCAAGGCCTTAAAATAGGAATCTAAGGCTTTAGGATACATCCCTAGTTTACTATACACATTGCCAAAAGATCCAAGACCACTGGCGATACTTCTTTTGTTTCCAAGTTGCTTTGCAAGCCTCAGTGCTTTAGAATAAAATTCCAAAGATTGCGAGTAATTACCTTGATCAAAATAGACCGTACCTATATTCTGAAACCAATAACGCATATCAGTTTTGCGGTCGGATTTTTCTAGAATGCTTAACGCTCTAAAAAAATATTCTAATGCCTTAGGATAATCAGCTTGTTGTTTATAACCCAATCCTATGTATCCAATAATTCCCGAAATTCCCTTAACATATTCTAAATCTTCATATATTTTTAACGCCTTATGGTAGTAAACCAAGCCCGCTGAAAAATCACTTTGCACCTTGTAAAATGCACCAAGATTCCACAAGGAATGAGCCTTACCCATTAGTGCACTCCTTTTGCCTAAAGAAGAATTGTCACTTATTCCGGCATCTTCGCTCAATGCATAAAAGATATCCTCTGAAAGGGCTAAAGCTTGCGAGCTAAGAAGAATGGCAGTATCTAAATTACGATACTGAAGTTCCCAGGCTAGATCGTTGAGGGTATTGATGCGGGTGGTGTCGTGGATGCAACCCCCTCGCCCTACCTCCCTTGCTATCGCTTCGGCGGATAAATCAGGCACTCCCTCTACGCAAGAAGGAGATTTAAGGAGAGATTGAAGAGAATCTACTTTAGTAGTTTGTGCAAGGGAGGGAGAATAAACTGAACAATAGAACAATAGAACAGTGAACAGTGAACGGCGAAGTAACTTACCGAAACTTCCTAGCGCTTCATTATATCGTAATGATTTTCCATTGTTCATTTTCATTTAGCCAATTTTTCTTTGAGATTACCTTCAAAGAATGCATGTAACGGAAAAATTAACCCTGCGAGTGCCGCATTAAACATCTACTTGTAGACTGGCCCGCCGCCGGAGTAGGATTCGATGTATGGATCGAGA
>NVRZ01000047.1 GCA_002401055.1 Bacteroidota bacterium | reverse complement strand
TTTAAGAACGAAGTGAGTTCTGACAATGTACGCTTGTTAATTTAATTCTATTTATATAGATTTAACCAGTTAACAATTTTACTAACTTAATTTATATTATTATGGAATTTGACGGTGTAATAGATTCACCAGGTGGTGATCATCCAGGACAAGGTAGGGTAAGAAAAGATCCTCCAGAAAATCCTTCAAGAGTATATCCATATTTGCCTTGCGATGGTAAGGAATGGACTGATGGGGATCAAATTACTTTTGAACTGCATTCTGGAACAGCTTATAAACTCAAGGAGAGAGTATAGCTTTTAATTTTACAGCTTAGTTTTCTATCAGAGAAAGATCGTACAATTTCTTGTACTGTCCATTAATCTCTAATAACGCGTTGTGGGTTCCAGACTCTTTGATTTCGCCATGATGCATTACAATGATCATGTCCGAAGCTTGAATTGTTGCCAACCTATGCGCAATAACAATTGAGGTACGGTTTGCCGTTAATTGCTGAATGGCGTGTTGTATCAATTGCTCAGTTTCTGTGTCTACAGAGGAAGTCGCCTCATCCAAAACGAGAATTTTAGGATTGCTCACATAGGCGCGTAGAAAGGCAATTAGCTGCCGTTGGCCGACAGATAATACAGCACCTCTTTCCTGAACATTGTAATCATAACCTCCAGGTAAGCTCATGATAAAATCATGCACACCTACTATCTTAGCAGCTTCCTGAACCGTTTCTAAATTTATGCTTTCGTCGTTTAGCGTAATGTTATTAAAAATGCTATCCGAAAACAGGAAGACATCTTGCAAAACTACCGCAGTACTGCCTCTGAGCGCTTCTAGTGAATAATCTTGTGTTTCAATACCGTCTATCAGAATCCGTCCCTTGTTAATGCTGTAGAACCTCCCCAATAGATTGATGATTGAAGTTTTGCCAGCACCAGTAGCACCTACAATCGCAATTGTTTCTCCTTCCTTTACCTCGAAACTTACATCTTTCAATACCCAGTCTTCATCTTTGTAGGCAAACCAAACTTTGTCAAATACTATACTGCCTTTGATGTTTTTCGTACCTATGGTTCCTTTATTCTCAATTACCGAATCGGTATCCAAAATTTTAAAAACTCGCTCGGCCCCTACCATTCCCATTTGTAAGGTGTTGAATCTATCCGCAAGCTGACGGATAGGCCGAAACAGCATATTGATAAAGAAAATAAACGCGATGATCTCCCCTTTTGATATGTCACCATCATATACACCCGTCATGCCCCACCAAACCAGAAGACCCAATGAAATGGCCGCCAATATTTCAATTATTGGGAAGAAGATTGAAAAGATCCAAACGGTTCTTAGGTGTGCTTGCTTGTGTACCTCATTGATGTTATTAAATCTTTGTAGTTCAACATCTTCTCGATTAAAAATTTGCACAATACTCATTCCCGTAATGTGTTCTTGAACAAATGCGTTGAGTCTGGATACTTGCGTTCTTACATCTCGAAAAGCTGCCTTTAGAGCCTGCTTGAACAATACTGTTGTGAATATAAGAAAGGGGATACTTGCAAGACTGACCAGTGCCAACTGCCAGTTTATTACGAACATGGCAATTATTACGATGCTGAGCTGAAGCAGGTCACCCATAATAACCAACAATCCTTGAGAAAATACTTCAGCAATGGTTTCAATATCTGAAATAGAACGTGTAACAAGCGTGCCGATCGCTGTATTGTCAAAATACGTTAGCTTAAATCTCAAGATGTGCTTGTATACTTTAAGTCTTAGATCTCTAATTACCGACTGGCCAAGCCAATTGGTTAAGTAGGTATTGTAGAACTGAAGAACTGATTCGATAAGGAGCAAGCCAATCATCAATATGGTAATATTGCGAAGGCCTTCTAAATCCGAAACATTAATGTAGTTATCAAATGTATATAGTATTAGAATCGGTCGGGTGATGGACATAAAGGCGAGAACAATCGTCAAGAAAAACCCCAGAATAAATGCTCTTTTATAGGGAATAGCATATTTAACCACCCTTTTTAGTAAGGGCACATCAAATGCTTTACCAGATACAGATTTTGGTTTTCCTTTCATTTATAACTTGCTCTTGGTTTGTGAAATAAACAAATCTTTTGGATATTCCACAGCGATAAGATGAAGCCCTGCAGCGGGTACGGAAGTACCAGCTTTCCCACGATCTTTAGCCTCAATAATCTCTGCAAAATCAGAAACAGTAATTTTTCCTTGTCCAACTTCCAATAAAGTGCCTACAATTGCGCGTACCATTCCCCTTAAAAATCGATTGGCAGTTATAGTAAATTTAAGTTGCTGATCATTGGCGGTCCATTCCGCTTTTTTAATATCACATAAATTAGTTTTGGTCTGCGTGTTTGATTTACTAAAGCTGGTGAAATCTTCATGTGCTTTCAATTCTTTCCCAGCTTTCTTCATCAAACCAAGATCTAATGTTCTAAAAAGGTAGTGTGATTGCTCCTTTAAAAAGGGATCTTTCTTTAGCGATATTATGTATTCATATGTTCTGCTAATGGCATCAAACCGGGCATTTGATTCCAATGGTACTTCAAATACATCTGAAACTGATATATCTGATGGAAGGCAACCGTTGAGCCTAAATATCAACTGCTCACGATTGTCAATTAGCAGGCTAGAATCGAAGTGCGCATAGAATTCTTTTGCATGTACTCCAGTATCCGTTCTTCCGCAACCTGTGCAAAGAATTTCCTCGTTAAATAAGGTAGTTAATGCCTGGTTTACTTCTTGTTGTACCGTATCGGTGTTATCCTGAATTTGCCAGCCGTGGTAGTTGGTTCCTTTATAGGAAAGTTTTAAAAAATACCGAGTCATTGTCCAATTTTTTAAGGAGAGCAAAGGTACTAACAATATTACGGGAGATTGCTTCGGGCTTTCAGCCCTCGCAATGACGGAACTCATTACAATTCGTCATTGCGAGGAGCCTGCAAGGGCAGACGACTAAGCAATCTCTAATTAAATCCCTGATACATCCTGCCATAATTGCACGTTTTTGGCAATGGCATATATTTTGACCTACACACATTGAATTAATTAATAATTAACCAGTTCGCGAAGAATCACCTACGCTAAAGCTTCGGTGATGAGACCCGGACACAATTAATAGGAGGACCATATTATGACACTAGTAAAATGGAGAAACGGAAGGGCGCCTGCTTTTAATTATTTGATGGATGAATTTTTAAACAGGAATTCATATCATCCTATAAAAAGTGAGCGACTAATTACAAGGCCTGCTGTAAATATTCAGGAAACCAACACTGACTTCTTGGTTGAGGTTGCTGCACCTGGTTTTCAAAAGAATGACTTTACTGTAGAGATTGACAACAATCAACTGATCATATCTTCAAAACGTGAAGACACAAGTGATGAATCAGGTAATCATTTCACAAAGAGAGAGTTTACCTACGGTTCATTTCAACGTACATTCACGCTTCCCGAATCGGTAAAGGAAGACAAGATCACAGCCAAATATGAAGATGGGATTCTCAAACTGACCTTACCTAAGCAAGAAGAAGCTTTGATTAAGCCAGCGAGAGAGATTAAAATCTCGTAATGTTAAAAAGCGGTTTATTGACCTGAAATGGTCATCTACCTTCTTAGGCGAAGGTGCATTTTAACAAATATTAACAGAAAATGGGGGCTTTTTAGCCCTCATTTTTTTTATGTTTGCACTCCAATAAAACACACGCATTACAATGGATACAATTACAACTGAATCTACAGGCTCAGACGCTGTGGATATTAAAGCTCTCAACGATAGAGTAGAAAAAGAAAGCGCCTTCGTTGATCTGATTACGATGGAGATGGATAAGGTAATCATTGGCCAAAAGCACATGGTAGAGAGGCTTATGATCGGATTACTATCAAATGGTCACATCTTGTTAGAGGGCTTACCAGGATTGGCAAAGACATTGGCCATCAAATCACTCGCGTCCATTATTCATGCTAAATTTAGTAGACTTCAATTTACTCCTGATTTATTACCTGCAGATCTTGTAGGAACAATGATTTATAGTCAGAAAAAGGAGGAGTTTAGTGTTCGGAAAGGTCCAATATTCGCCAATTTCATATTGGCTGACGAGATAAATAGATCACCCGCTAAAGTACAGAGTGCTCTGTTAGAGGCTATGCAAGAGCGTCAAGTTACAATTGGGTCTGAAACGTTCAAGCTTGAGGAGCCCTTTCTGGTTCTAGCGACTCAAAACCCTATCGAACAAGAAGGTACATATCCTTTGCCAGAGGCACAGGTAGACCGGTTTATGATGAAAATTGTAATAGGATATCCAAATAAAGAGGAAGAGAGGTTAATTATCCGTCAAAATATTGACAAGCCTAATATTGAGCTTAAGCCAGTGTTGAAGACCGAAGCTATTATCAAAGCAAGAAACCTTGTGAGGGAGGTTTATATGGACGAGAAGATTGAGAAATATATCATCGACATCGTGTTTGCCACCAGAAACCCAAAGGATTATGGCCTTGATCAATTTGCTGATATGATCAGCTTCGGGGGTTCACCCAGAGCAAGCATCAACTTGGCATTGGCTGCCAAGGCTTATGCCTTCATTAAGAGAAGAGGTTATGTAATCCCTGAGGATGTTAGGGCCATTTGTTTTGATGTGATGAGACACAGAGTTGGACTTACCTATGAAGCGGAAGCCGAGAACGTAACTTCCGAAGATATTTTGAGTGAAATACTCAACACTATTGAGGTTCCGTAACACCCTCTTTCCCCAAGGTGAATTATTTATAAACCTACAGCTTAAATCTAAAATCCAGTTCTATGGACGAGGGTGAACTTCTAAAGAAGGTACGTAAGATTGAAATTAAAACGCGAGGTCTATCGGATCAGATCTTCTCAGGTGAATACCATACTGCATTCAAGGGCAAAGGGATGACTTTCAGTGAAGTCCGAGAATATCAATTCGGAGATGATATTCGAGCGATTGATTGGAATGTAACTGCCAGGTTTAATGCTCCCTTTATCAAAATTTTTGAGGAGGAGCGTGAGATGACAGTTATGTTACTAATAGATGTGAGTGCTTCTAAAGAATTTGGAACGACCTCACAATTTAAACAAGATCTGGTCACGGAATTGTCGGCGGTACTTGCATTTTCTGCAATACACAACAATGACAAGATCGGAGTCATCTTCTTCAGCGATATTATAGAGAAGTTTATACCGCCAAAGAAGGGGAAGTCACATATACTGCGAATCATCAGAGAGTTAATCACATTTGAGCCAACAAACAAAAAAACTGATATATCAGGAGCATTAAGGTATTTCACAAATGCAATCAAGAAGAGAAGTATCGCCTTTGTCATTAGCGATTTTATGGACGTCAATTTTAATGAAAAAGGAGAAGTAGGGGAGGAAGCCCTCAAAATTGCCAACAAGAAGCATGATATAGTTGCAATTCGCGTGTATGACCAGAGGGAACAAGAACTTCCGTCTGTAGGCTTGGTTAAGCTGAGAGATGCGGAAACCGGTGATTTCAGATGGATTGATACCTCGAGTAAAAAGCTGAGAGAACATTATAAATCGTACAATTCAAAGCGGGAAGGGGTACTTAAAAAACTGTTTTCCAGATGCGGAGTCGATGCAACATCTATCAGGACGGACGAGCCTTACGTAAAACCACTAATGGGACTTTTTAAGAAGAGAGAGGCAAGACGATGATGAAAACTAACGTATATAAGCCTGTGCGAGCATTGGGAATGGTATTTCTTATGGCATTATTAGTTCTATCTGGTAGCAAGGCAGATGCCCAGGAAGTATATGCTGTTGCAGTAATGGATACGAATGAAATCTTAATTGGCGACCAGATAGAATTGCTACTCTTGGTTGAGACCTCTCCGGGGATAACGGTTGATTTGCCAATCTTGGTGGATGTACTCGTTGAAGGGATTGAAATTATCTCTCAGTCTGAAGTAGATACATCTTATGCATCAGATAGCAATATAAAGCTAAGTAAGACCTACCTGATAACATCGTTTGATTCAGGTTTCTACGCCATACCACCTTTCCTGATCACCTTACTTGGAGATTCTAATGTCATTGCCGAAACCGAAGCATTGCTACTGACAGTTAGAACATTGGAAGTCGATACAACCCAGGCTATAATGGACATTAAGGCGCCATTAGAGGCTCCATATACCATTGAAGAACTATTGCCATATGCGATAACGATTGTCGCAATTATTCTTCTTTTATTGCTTGCATATAGGCTTTACAAAAAGTACATGGAAAGGAAGAAAGAGCCTGAAATCCCAGAGGTTCTTATTTCGCCTTATATTAAGGCTCTAGAAAATCTTAAAACTCTGGAAAACAAAAAGTTATGGCAAAATAATAAAGTAAAACTTTACTATACAGAATTAACCGAAATTGTAAGAACTTACATAGAAGAGAGCTTTGGGATTATTGCTATGGAGATGACGAGTGATGAGATTTTGGCAAGTATAGATCATGTTGGAATTGAAGGGACAACCAAGACTAAATTGAGACAAATATTATCTCAGGCTGATATGGTGAAATTTGCAAAGGGAAAGCCCTTGGCCAGTGACCACGAACTAAGTCTTCAGAACGGATATGACTTTGTAAATGAATCCAAACCCAGCGATGGAGTAGCAGATGATACTAAAGAACTAACCGATAACCATGATGGAGCTGTTCAATAGCATTACGTTTGCAAATCCGGAATATCTATACGGATTATTGGCCTTACCAGGTCTGGCTATTTGGTATGTTCTAAAAAGCAATGCTTCAAAGGCTGATATTCAGGTGTCATCCCTTCAAGGTTTCTCTGATTACACTGGTAATTTCAAAACGCGTGCACGCCATTGCCTCGTATTTTTCAGAATATTGGCATTGGGAGCCCTAATTATTGCAATAGCACGTCCTCAATCCAGTACGAGCTGGCAAAATGTCACGACCGAAGGAATTGACATTATTATATCAATAGATATATCTGGTAGCATGCTTGCCGAGGATTTTAAGCCTAACCGTTTGGAAGCTTCTAAAGAAGTAGCTGATCAGTTTATCTCCTTGAGGCCTAATGACAGGATAGGATTGGTCGTATTCAGTGGTGAAAGCTTTACGCAATGCCCTCTCACAACGGATCACGCCATACTCAGAAGTTTATTCAAGGATATAAGAAGCGGTATGATTGAGGATGGAACGGCAATTGGAATGGGTCTGGCAACGGGTATTAACCGCCTTGAGAACAGTCAGGCCAAGAGCAAAGTGATAATTCTCCTAACGGATGGGGTTAATAACAGTGGGTTAATTGCTCCGGCTACTGCAGCCGAAATCGCAAAATCGTTTGGGATAAGGGTATACACAATTGGAGTAGGCACGGAGGGAACCGCTCCGTATCCTTTTCAGACTCCCTATGGCATAAAGTATCAAGAAATAGAGGTGAAAATTGATGAAGTCATGCTAAAGGAAATTGCAGACTTAACTGGGGGGAAGTATTTCCGGGCCGTTAATAAATCAAGTTTGGAAGATATATATGAAGAAATAGACAAACTTGAAAAATCAAAAATTGAGGTAACCGAGTTCAAAAAGAAAACAGAGCGATTTTTGCCCTTTGCTGTTTTTGCAGGAATACTGGTCTTGTTGGAAATACTTTTTAGAAATACTTTGTTCAGGAGCATACCTTAATCAGATAATGGAGAGACTGAGACTGGAAAATATGGATTTACTACAGGCGATTGAATTAATTGCCGGGCTTACCATTATCCTGTGGATATTGTTTTCTATATCCATGCGTTGGAAACGGAAAGCGGTGCAAAAGTTTGGTGAACCCGAGCTTATGCATGAGTTACTTCCCTTTGCGTCAAAAGCTCGCTCAGTATTCAAATTTATGCTGCTTCTGCTAGCAGTGATTCTGATAGTAATTGGAATAGCAAACCCTCAGATAGGATCTAAAATGGAGGAGGTGCAACGTGAGGGGGTGGACCTAATTATCGCGGTGGATCTATCCAACAGTATGTTGGCCGAAGACATCAAGCCAAATCGGCTTGAGCGGGCAAAGCAGGCCATTTCGAAGCTGATTGACAAACTTCAGGGAGATCGTATTGGGTTGGTGGTTTTTGGTGGGGAAGCTTTTGTTCAACTACCAATCACAACTGATTATTCAGCGGCCAAACTCTTTCTATCTACTTTAAGTGTGGACATCATGCCTACGCAGGGAACAGCTATAGGCGATGCTATTGAACTGAGTATGAATTCCTTTGGACAGGAAGAAGAAGAACTTACAAGTGCTAAAAATAGGGCAATCATCATTATCACAGATGGTGAAAATCATGAGGACGGCGCAATTGAGGCGGCCGAAGCGGCTTCTGAGGTTGGTATTGTAATTCACACCATAGGGATGGGCCTGAGCAAGGGAGCTCCTATTCCGATCTACCGGTATGGAAAACACATTGGATTTAGGAAGGATAAGGAGGGAGGTGCCATCATAACCAAACTGAATGAGGTTATGCTCCAGAAAATCGCGGCCGCAGGTAATGGAAGTTACATAAGGGCAAATAATGTTCAATCGGGATTAGGCATTCTATTTGCTGAGCTAAATAAAATGGAGAAGGTAAAATTCGGCAGCAAGGTATTTACTGATTATGAAGATCGATTTCAATACTTTCTAATGGCCGCAATAATCTTGCTTATTTTAGAGTTTTTTATCTCTGAGAGAAGAAGTAAATTTCTGAGTAGTATCAAGCTTTTTGAGCAATCATGATGAATAGAACTGTATGCATATTGTTACTTCTAGGTTTAAGTTGTTCACTCACCTATGCACAGGATGACTTGAAATACGTTAGGGAAGGTAACGAGCATTATGAAGAAGGCGAATTTGAAAAGGCGAGTGTGAGTTATCAAAAGGCGCTGAGTGAAAACTCTAATTCGCCTCAGGGTGCATTTAACCTGGGGGATGCCTCCTACAAGCAGGAGAAGTACAAGGAAGCCGCAGCTCAGTTTGAAACATTTGCTTTGCGAGACGATAACAAAACGAATGTTGCCAAGTCTTATCACAACCTCGGTAATTCATTGATGAGGTCAAAGGAGTACTCCAAGAGCATAGAAGCGTATAAGAATGCGCTGAGAAATAATCCGAGCGATGCTGGAACGAAGTATAACCTGGCTTATGCTCAGCAAAAGTTGGCGGAACAGCAAAAGCAAAAAGACAATAAGGAACAGGAAAAGCAAAAAAACGATGATAATGAGGAGAAAGATGACAAGGATATGAAGGATGAGGAGAAGCCCCAGTCTGAAGATGATCAGCAAAAGGAGAAGGAAGACCAGGAAAAAAAGGATAACAAAGAGGACGATAAGAAGAGTGAGAGTGACCAAAAACAAAATGAGAAAACCAAGGAAGAGGAGCAGAAAGAGCAAGAAAAGAAGCCCAACCCCAACGAGATATCAAAAGAGGACGCTAAGAAATTATTGGACGCACTTAAAAATGAGGAGCAGAATGTTCAGAGCAAGCTCACAAAGAATAAAATGAAGGCGACTAAGATCAACATTGAGAAGGATTGGTAAGAAAAATTCTCACATACACGCTTTTCTTAAGTCTTGTCTTGATAAGTGCAGGGCTGGTCTATGCCCAAAATCATAATATGAGAGCCACCGTGAGTAAGTTGAACGTTGGGGTTGGCGAGCGCTTTAACTTAGAATTTAAGTTTGACGGGAAAGTGGAGCGATTTACTCCTCCCGATCTTTCCCAATTTGTGAGGATATCAGGACCAAATCAATCCAGCATGTCGAAATATGTGAATGGGAAGTTTTCGCAGGGGATGACTTATTCCTACATATTGGCAGGCAAGAAGAAAGGCAAAATTAAGATAAGCGGGGCCAAAATTGAGGCTCATGGAAAATCACATGCCTATGATGATGTCGTGATGAATATTGGCATTGGAAATAGCAAGAGTACTGCTTCAAATAAGGCAGGTGTCAAAGCAAAAGCCATTAACAAAGATTTATTTATGAAAGCCTCTGTGAACAAGCGCAATGTTTATGTAGGAGAGGGCATAAGTGTTACATATACCGTTTATTTCAAAGTCGATATAGTTGGCAATGAGGTGAGCAAGCTACCTTCATTCAAAGGATTTTGGACACAAGATGTAGAAATGCCCAAGCAAGTAAAGGTCTATACTGCAACCGTAGATGGAATCAGATACCAGGCGGCAGATCTAAAAAAGACCATACTATTTCCACAACGAAGTGGAAACCTGGAGCTAGATCCGATGCATTTCACGGCTGTGGTTAGGACTAGAGCAACCAGACAGTCTCGCAGCGTTTTTGATAACTTTTTTGGAGGTTATAAAGACGTTGAATACACGGTTAAGAGCAAGACGATAATAATTAAAGTCAAACCTCTTCCCGAAAAAGGGAAACCCAGAAATTTTAAAGGGGATGTTGGTAAATACAAGATGGTTACCTCTGTGGATAAAACAGATCTTACCGCAAATGATGCAGCTTCTTTGGTAATAAAAATATCTGGAACTGGAAATCTAAAGCTGATAGATGCTTTGGATCTGAATTTACCACCAGATGTTGAGACCTATGATCCCAAAATTACGGACCGTGTTTCTGCTAAGATGGCCGGAGTATCAGGATCGAGAACTTATGAGCATTTATTGGTACCAAGGCATGCAGGGCAATATGTAATTGAGCCAGTACAATTCAGCTATTTCAACCCATCACAGAGGAAGTACATAACCTTAAAAGGAAAGGAGATAATGCTCACAGTAGCGAAAGGAGAAGAAGGTGCGTTGACAACCATCTCTGGTATTGCCAAAGAGGACCTCAAGTTTATTGGAAGTGATATTATGTTCATCAAAAACCATGCTTTTGAATTGAAGAGAAAAAGTGAACCATTCTTTTTATCAGGATTGTTTTATGGTTATGTGGGCTCTCCCTTCTTGTGTTTGCTGATATTTTTGGCGGTCCGAAAGAGAAACCTGGAGCAGCGTAGCGATGTGGCATTTATGCGAAGAAAGGGCGCTACGAGGCTTGCGAAAAAGCATTTATCAAAGGCAAATAAATATATAAAGGATAGCGATAGAAATGCCTTTTATGTGGAGGTTCTCAAATGTTTGTGGGGATATGTTGGGGATAAACTAAATGTACCTGTTGCGAATTTGAACAAGGAGAACATCAGAGAGTCTTTGTTAGATAAGCAGGTGTCCGTAGAGAGTATAACCCAATTGGAAGAATTGGTGGAGCGGTGTGAGTTCGCGCAGTATGCTCCATCAAAGGATGAGGGAGAGTTACAATTGGTGTATAACGATGCCTTGGAGATACTTGGGGTGCTGGAAAACGAAATTACCTGATCAGATCATGAGTGAAATGATGTGCGATACATGTTTAGCTGTTGACGATTTCTTTAGCGGGAAGAGAGCGCGTAAAAAGTACAAGAAGTATTTAAAAAGTGGTGCGGACCAGTCGACAAAAAAACTTATTGCGGCAATCATCGAGAAAAATGTGGAAGGGGCAACACTACTGGATATCGGTGGGGGATTGGGCGCTATTCATCATGAATTGATAGAGGCCGGCGTGAGTCATGCAAAGTGTGCTGATGCTTCGTCTGATTATATTTCAATTTCAAAGAAAGAAGGTGAACGAAGAAATCATTCGGATAAATTGAGCTATCATTTTGGTAATTACTTAGACGGTGCATCTGAAATTGGCAATGCGGAGATCGTTACTTTGGATAAAGTCATATGCTGCTTTGATGACATGAAGGAACTGGTCAATATATCGTCCTCAAATGCTACCAGGTATTATGCCTTGATATTTCCCCGAGAAAAATGGTGGACGAGGTTATTAATCAAATTTGGAAACACGATGTTTCCCTTATTTGGTAAGGACTTTCGCATCTATCTACATCCGGAAAAGGAGGTTGAATCTATAGTAATTGGCAACGGCTTTGAACGAGTTTTTTATTACAATAATATTTTATGGCAGGTTATTCTGTATGGTAAGAAGAATTAGTAAAATATTGCTTTTGTTTTTGTTGATGTTCGGTGTGATTGTTTCCGTGGCAGCTCAGGACTCTAAGGCCAACTTGGACAGTGCAAATGCCGCCTATTCTCGGGGTGATATTGAAAGCTCTATAGTGCTTTATGAGGCAATTATAGAGGAGGGATACGTAGCGGCGCAGCTGTTTTATAATCTGGGGAATGCGTATTATAAAGTGAATGAAGTAGCTTCAGCAATACTCAATTTTGAGAGAGCAAAGAAAATGGATCCTGTTGATGAAGACATCGATTATAACCTTCGTCTTGCCAAACTTAGAACGGTAGATAAGATTGAATCGATACCGACTTTCTTCATAAATGATATCACCAAGGATTTATCCAATAAATACTCTGTAGATGTTTGGGCGTTAATTGCAGGTGGCTCCTTGTGGTTATCAGCGATCCTTTTTGCGGTATATATGATATCACAAACCACTGCGCTTCGCAAGCTTTTCTTCTGGACCAGCTTACTAATCCTTGTTGGTGGACTTGTTGGCATTGCCATGGCTCATAAGAAATATGATAGTGTCTTCCAACAGCGTGAAGGAATAGTCTTTAGTCCCTCAATTGTGGTGCAAAGCGCACCTGGCGACAATGGCAACGACTTGTTTGTCTTGCATGAAGGCACCAAGGTTTTGGTTAATGAAGAAATTGGGGACTGGAGTAAGATCAAACTATCAGATGGAAGCATAGGATGGCTGCCCGCATCTACGATAAAAATAATATGACCAGGATAGGGCTGTTATCTGATACACACAACTACCTGGACTCCGCAGTTTTTGAGCATTTTAAGGATTGTGATGAAATCTGGCATGCTGGCGATGTAGGCAATAAATCTGTTACTGAGCAGCTAGAGGAATTTAAGCCTTTAAAGGCTGTTTATGGCAATATCGATGGAAATGATGTACGGATTTCTCATCCGGAGCATCAACGCTTCCTTTGTGAGAAAGTAGATGTGTGGATTACGCATATTGGTGGATACCCGAATAGATACGACCGCCGGGTCTATGAGGAAATTAGAAGCAATCCTCCGAAATTATTCATTTGTGGCCACTCGCACATTCTGAAGGTTATTTATGATAAGAAGCTTCAATTGCTGCACATCAACCCAGGAGCAGCTGGTAAGTACGGGCAACACACGGTTCGTACATTGATACGATTTACCATTAATGGGGAGGAGATCAAGGATTTGCAAATTATTGAAATGGGGAAAAGATAAAAGATTGAAGTGGAATAAAAAGTTGTAACCCTTAGGGCAAAAAAACCTCCCTACGATACACGCAGGGAGATTATTAACAGATGTTGTAGGAATATACAGAAACTTACTGCGTTTCAATCGGCCAATGCTCGCCCTTATCATTTAAGTTGATACCAAGTAGCGATAGTGCGCCTCCGCCTTCTATAAAACTATCGATTACCGCAAGTACCTTGTCGATTGGAGGAAAAACCAACTCTTGCCCAACGGTCAGCTTTCGGAAACTATCCAGGTGATTAAATATAGCTACATATTCGGAAAGGTCTGGACTTCCATAAACCTTTGTTGTTACGCTTTCCACTGTTTCACCTTCTTCACTTACTACATATGTAGTATTGGTTTGGCTAAATGCGCTAAATCCAGTTAAGCAGATAGCAAGTGTCATGGTAATAATTCTAGTTCTCATTTTTATAAGATTATTGATTGATATATAAATTATTTTGGCCGCAAAAGTAGTATAGATAATCGAACTATCAAGGAAGAGGAAATATTATTCCCAAATTCTTTCTGTAATGGGTATCAGAATATAAAAGAATGAATTTGCAAATTATTGAAATGGGGAAGAGGTGAACTATTCGTTCCTTGCAATAGCAATTGAATTAGCATTATAAGTTCGCGGATCAGGTCCGCGAAGACAAATGTTAATTTGTTGCCTTGCCGGACTTGTCGCCGACGCTTCAAAGCTATGGCGACGCAGCGATCCGGCAACCTGCCTGCTAGGCAGACTTTAGGCCAACAAAAGCTGGGATGCTCCCCCTTGTCTCATCTACTCGGCTAAGTTTTGCGCTTGTCAGCGCTCCGCACTGATCAGTTTGACCATTATATACCCAGATCAGCCTGTAGGACTGCCATTGCGCGGCGCAGTAAACGAGAAATTGCCTTTAAGTTCATCCAGACGACTCCCGAAGGGTGCAGATAGGATGACGGCAATTTGGAAGCTGGTCCGCCAAAGGCGGATCGCCTTGACGCGTGAAGAGTTTTCTTTGGTACTTTCTTTTGACGACCAAAAGAAAGTACAGCAAGAGAAGGACGAGAGATTTGTTAGTAAAAAAATAGAAGTAGTCAAAATTTGACTTACCTCAACCTATCCGCAGATCTAACAAGCCTTTCATCCTTGGTAATGGCTCTGATAGCCAAAATATTCAGAATCACCGCCACGAGAGGTAAAAAGGAGCCAAGTCCGTAGCTTATTTCTGCATCTGCACCCATACTCAACAGTTCCTGTGTTCTGTCAATCATATAGAATATGGATATAATCAGCCCCAGAAGCAAAAGCATGTTAAATCTGCATAATTTTATTTGTAGCAACCTGTTCTTGAACTGCATAACAATTGCAACGGAAAGAAGCGCACATAGAATTGCTAAAATTGTTACCAGCCAGGGTTTGAGTAGTTCCACTTCGATTTGGGTCTTGGTAGTTATACTAAGAGCATCTAAAACGCAAACTCCATCAGGGATAACAATTTCTGCAAATGGAAATACAAATACAAGACCGCAGCAAAGCGCGATGACGGCTAAATAGATTGACTGAATTCGTTGAATCATAAAGTTTGAGCGCTAAAACTATTGAATGTTAAGTTGGGATAAAGATAATGATATCCAATTTACTTGTGCGAATACTTTGCTCTTGCGACTACCTATAATCAGAAGAATGTAACAATTAGAGATATTGCCACGTATCAATGATTCAATTATTAGGGGAGCTGATTTAATAATTATTTGTATTATTGCAGCTCTAATCACGCTTGCTGAGAAGGATTTAAGACGAGAACGGAAGATTTTGCAAGCATTCCACGGCTACTTTTTCTTATTGACGTTACAATCTATTTGATTTTCAATATATATAAGCATAAAAGCTAACCTTGCTGGACAAACGCCAGCCTAGTCTCATCCCACCTATATTTATCTTATTTTTTATTTAATACCAATCAAAAACAATTATGTACGATATACTAGAACTTAATAAAATGCTCGTGTCTGAGCTTAAAGATGTTGCAAAGAACCTCAGCGTTCCCAAATATGAGGCACTCAAAAAAGAAGACCTCGTTTACCAAATATTGGATATCCAGTCAGTAAACCCTGGAGCGAAGGAGCAGGCGGCGCCCAAAAGTGCTGCTACAAAAAGTGAGAGCACCACTAAAGCGACAACAGAAACTGCAACAGCTACAGAAACTGTAACGGCTAAAGCTGAAGCTACGGAAACTGCAACTGCAACTTCTGCAGCTACAGATACTGTTACTAAACCAAGTGCTACGGCTGAATCAAAGGAAACTCAAGCTGAAAGCGGCGAGGCTTCCAAAGAAACCGCGACTGAACAACCTGCAAAGGATAAAAA
>NVRZ01000046.1 GCA_002401055.1 Bacteroidota bacterium | reverse complement strand
CATTATAATTGAACCGATTCCTGCCAACAACGGTTTGTTAATACAAGACCCTTCTTATCTGGAGTTTTTAAGGGACATCACTTCAAATAATAACGCTTTGTTGATATTTGATGAGGTAATTTCTGGATTTAGGGTTGGATTTGAAGGAGCAGCAAAATACTACAATATTAGACCAGACATCATTACTTATGGTAAGATTATCGGGGGTGGATTGCCCGTGGGCGCTTATGGTTCGAGTTCAGATATAATGAAGAAAATCTCGCCTGAGGGTGATGTGTATCAGGCAGGAACACTATCAGGAAATCCCGTGGCAATGGCCGCCGGAATTGCCCAGCTACATGCTTGTCTGACACCGGGTTTTTACGAAGGTCTTGAAGAAAAAACGAAGATGCTTCAGCGAAGTATTATGGACCACGTTAACAGGAAAGGCTATAAGTTTAAACTCTACACCTTTGGGTCTATATTTTGGATATCCTTTAGTGATAAAGAGAATATTCAAAGTGCTGGTGATATTGACTTGTGCGGAATGGAAACATTTAATTTGTTCTACAATTATCTTCTCGAGCATGGCATCTACCTGGGGCCATCAGGCTATGAGGTGGGGTTCGTATCAGCAGCACACAGCAATGAAGATATAGAACGCACCGCCCAAATTATGACCTCAGCTCTGGATGAGGTTTTGTCATGAACCGGGAAAAAATTAAACGCGGGTTTAACTTCATTGCTCCCTACTACGATTTTTGCAGCAACTTAATTTTTGGAAAGAGCATCTTGAGTGCACAGTCCCTTTACTTTAACTCTGTTAAGGAGAGTCATTCAATCCTCATTTTGGGAGGAGGTACGGGAAAAATATTACTCCCTCTGGCGAAAGAAGCAAATTTCAAAAGCCTGACATTTCTGGATATATCGCCTGGAATGATTGATAAGGCCAGGCATCTCTGCATTTCAAATGGATTGAACGCCGAAAGTAAAATTGAATTTATGGAAGGAAGCACTGAAGCCATTCCGAAAAATAAAATGTACGACGCGATTATTACTCCGTTTGTGCTCGATTGTTTTTCAGATGAAAACCTTGAGATAGTCATGCGTAATCTTGACCAACACCTGGTCCCTGGAGGGATGTGGTTGTTCTCCGATTTTCATCATTTTAACAGCGATGGACAAGTTTCGTTTTTTAAACGCACAGCTATAAAAATGCTGTATCTCATTTTCAATCTCTTCTGTTATATAGCCGTTTGGGAATTGCCTCACTTCAAAAATGCATTCAACAATCTTGGTCTTATTGAGGTTGAAGAAAATTATTCGGTTGCAGGTTTAATTGTGACTCGCACTTATCAAAAGCCGACCTCAATACGCTAAAAGCAAAAACAGAAACTGAATAACCATTGTGCCTTCCACAAGGAAGGAGAAAAAGTACTCTGTTCGATTAGGTGTAGAATATATAACGATGAATGCTGTAACAATGGCTGATGCGAGCAACGCCATAAACACTGCCAAAGACATAAAATCAGTACTTGCAAAGTGATACAGAAAAGTCACCACAAAGAATGCTAGGAAAACAATAGACAGGGCCAATGACTTCTTCACTCCAAGCAGCGACGGGATCGTCTTTAATCCCATCTTCTCATCAAGCTTCAAATCCCTAATGTCAAAAGGAATGGTGATGCACATAATAAAAAAGAATCTTTCTGCGCAAATCAAGGCCGTTTCCATGCTAATTACGATTATTTCGTTTCCTGCATCAATTATGGGTAAGTATACAGTAACAAACGTGACGGTTAGAGCAATCAGAAGTGTTTTAAAATAGCCAATATCTCGCAGCCGCCACCAAGATCCATTCACCCTGACAAATGGAATTGTGTACAATGCAGAAATGAGCCCAGCAGGGATTAACCAAAGCAAGATAATTTTGTTCATCATAGAAGTTAATACTATGGTAAAGACCAGGGCCGTTGACATTATTGCCAAATAAAGTTTTCTATTTCGCTCTAACCATTGATAGCGCTTGGAAAGGGCTTGTTGTCCAAGGCTTTGTAGCGGATATATTCGATGAAAACAATAAACAAAGAGAGTTGAGAAGTATATAAGAAGGAGTAAGGTATAATTTATCTGAACCTGCGAACTCAAAAGGTAAGTTGAACTTGCGATGAGCGTTACCGGAAAAGCTACGTATACATTGGCGTAGATCAGAAAATCGAGAACTCTGGTAATTACTCCTGACGCCAAATAAGAACTATTTTTCTACGGATTTTACGATAGAAGCTGTTAGGATACCGACCAGAAAACCAGCAATACTACCGCCAATCACACGCTGAATCTTGATATTTTTGGCTTTCGAAGTATGCCCCATGATGTACGCATCTTCTCTTAAATAATCAGGATTAGAAACCGCTTTCCTTTTGATTTTCGGATTTAACATTGATATTGCCAACGTATAGGGTACTACTGGTACCAATCCAACAAAAGGTCCAAACAAATAGGTTGAAGTTGCCCCCACCAACAATCCCCCAATGAATGCAAGAGGAGCCTTGTAACTTTTCATGGCATCCTGCTCACCGATTATGTACAATTGCATTTCCACAATACTCAGAGCATTTTCGTCAGTAGTGTCTTGAAAATAAACTATTTGAGTGCTTCCATCCGCTTTTGTTATGGAAAACACCCTACTCTGATCATAGAAGTTGTATTTCTTCTTGTCCTTTTTCAATGTGGTAATCCGAACGTCAACAGAATCCAGCTCCACCTTTGCCCCTTCAATCTCCTTTCCACTAAGTAACAGAACCTTTTCCTGAGCATAAGAATGAAATTGCCACCCAAACACAACTAAGAAAAAAACCAAAAAACTTCTAGTACTCATCATCTGTAAAGCTTTATTGCTTGTCGGTAAAAATAATTATTTAAACGATCATATTACTCCTATAATTATTGCTTGACTCATCTATATATCTGAGCCCATTTTGGGGACGAAATGTATTAATTATCACTAACTTTGCCTTCCAATTTTTCACATTATTATGACTTACAACTCATTTTCCAGCAGGCATATCGGACCCGACCAAGTGGAGGTTGATCAAATGCTCGAAGAGACTGGGTTTGCCTCATTGAACGAATTAATTGACCAAAGTGTTCCAAAGTCCATTAGATTAAAGGAAGAATTAGCATTGCCTCCGGCTCTAACAGAATTTGAGTATTTCAATCACATCAAGAAATTAGGAGCGAAGAATAAGAATTATAAAACCTACATCGGCCAGGGATTCTATAACTGCATCTTGCCTCCTGTTATACAGCGAAATATTCTTGAAAACCCAGGTTGGTACACCGCCTACACTCCATACCAATCAGAAATTGCCCAAGGAAGATTGGAGGCACTGATCAATTTTCAAACCATGGTTTCTGACCTCACTGGATTTGAGGTCTCCAACGCGTCTCTTTTGGATGAAGCTACAGCCGCAGCTGAAGCCATGATCATGCTTTATAATGTAAGCTCAAGGATTCCAGCCAAGAAAAACTCTAATAAGTTTTTTGTGTCGGACCAATGCTTTTTACAAACAATTGAAGTACTCAAAACTCGTTCTGAACCCTTGGGAATTGAGCTGATTGTAGGTTCATGTGATGATGCAAAGTTTGACGAAGGTTATTTCGGTGCGATTCTTCAGTACCCAGATAAAAGAGGTAAGGTTTTGGAATACTCAGATTTTGTAGCAAAAGCCAAAAGTCAGGGCATGTTCATTGCTGTAGCAGCGGATCTGCTAAGTCTTGCTTTACTTCTGCCCCCAGGAGAATGGGGAGCGGATGTGGCTGTAGGCTCAACTCAGCGATTTGGTATACCAATGGGCTATGGCGGGCCACACGCAGCGTACTTCGCAACCAAGCAAGATTTCAAGCGTTCAATTCCTGGAAGAATTATAGGGGTATCTGTAGATTCCAAAGGAGACCAGGCATATCGAATGGCTCTTCAAACAAGAGAGCAACATATAAGAAGGGACAAGGCAACTTCAAATATATGCACTTCACAGGTCCTTCTGGCGATTATGGCGGGAATGTACGCCGTTTACCATGGTTCCGATGGTATTAGATGTATCGCGCAATCGATACACGATCAGGCTTCTACCCTGAATTCTATGTTCGCTGCTAATAAAATCAAGCAGATTAATGAGCACTTTTTCGACACATTAACAATTGAATGCAGTGGTCAAGCGGAAGCGAAAGCAATCGCTGATAGAGCAATAAGCAAAGGAATAAACCTTTACCAAACTGGTGACAACTTAATTTCAATTAGTCTTGATGAAACCACAACAAGCGCAGATATAGAATCCATCTGTTCCATTTTTACTGAGAAATCCACAGAGGCCGCTCAGTTAGAAAACTGTAAAAACTATCCCAAGTCACTAAAGAGGACTTCTTCTTTTTTGAGTCATCCTGTGTTCAACACCCATCATTCCGAAGCAGAAATGATGCGCTATATAAAGATGCTTGAAAAAAAGGATCTATCGTTAAATCAGTCTATGATTCCTTTGGGTTCTTGTACAATGAAGCTAAATGCAGCTGTACAATTATTTCCACTTAGCTGGCCTGAATTTGGAAATTTACATCCGTATGTGCCAATTGATCAGGCATCAGGATATCATCATGTTTTCGAAGAATTAAACGAAATGTTATGCGCAATAACTGGTCTTGATTCCGTTTCATTTCAGCCGAATTCAGGAGCGCAGGGTGAGTATGCAGGACTAATGGTTATTCGGGCCTATCAAAAAAGCCTCGGGCAATCGGCCAGGAATGTGGTACTAATTCCCACCTCGGCTCACGGAACTAATCCTGCCAGTGCAGTAATGGCCGGAATGAAAGTAGTGCTGGTGAAGTGTGATGAAAATGGAAATATTGATCTTGAGGACCTTGAAACGAAAGCGGAGAATCACAAAGATGACCTTACGGCTTTTATGGTAACATATCCTTCAACGCACGGCGTTTTTGAGGAAGATATTATAAGGATAAACGAGATCATTCACAGCCATGGAGGACAAGTATACATGGATGGCGCCAACATGAACGCGCAAATTGGCCTAACCAGCCCTGGAATTATTGGAGCCGACGTTTGCCACTTGAATTTGCACAAGACCTTCGCGATTCCACATGGGGGTGGCGGACCTGGAATGGGGCCTATCGCTGTAGCAAAGCATCTAACTCCATTTTTGCCTGGGCACACAATCGAACCGGACAATTCAGGGAGGAAAATTTCGTCGATATCTCAAGGACCCTGGGGAAGCTCCCTGATTTTGCTTATTTCCTATGGTTATATTAAAATGTTGGGGGCAAAAGGCATTCTAAGTGCAACTAAAATGGCAATACTTAATGCCAATTACATAAAATCGCGCCTTGCCAACCATTACAACGTGCTTTATCAGGGAAACAACAACACAGTTGCCCATGAAATGATTATAGATTGCCGAAAGTTCAAAAAATCAGCAGGAGTAGAAGTGGAAGATATTGCAAAGCGATTAATCGATTACGGGTTTCATGCGCCGACCGTCTCTTTCCCCGTGCCTGGTACCCTGATGATTGAGCCAACTGAAAGTGAAGCGAAAGCAGAATTGGACCGCTTTTGTACGGCTATGATTAGCATTAGAAAGGAAATAACTGAACTAGAGGATGGGATAGCAGATGCGGATGATAATGTATTGATCAATGCACCTCATTCCATCGGCTCTATTACTTCGGATGACTGGAAACACTCGTATTCCAGAGAAAAAGCCGCATACCCATTGGATTGGGTACGCATCAACAAATTCTGGCCTGTAGTTGAGCGTATCGACAATGCGTATGGTGACAGAAACCTCTTTTGTACTTGTCCTTCTATAGAAGCATTTTCAGGGGAAGAGATCATTTCCTAAAGAGACAGGAAAAGTTTTTTAAAGAGGGGAGGCAACCAATTAGGCTCATTGCCGTCTATACCCCGAGCCATCACCTTAATTTTCTTGTTATTGCCAAATTTAATAGTGGATTTACTATTAATCCAATAATATTTGTTGGATTTTAATAAAATAATATCTTTGTAATCCTTTTAAAAATTTAAGTCAGTTAATAATTGCAATAACAAACGAGATACTAACCATAGCCGACAATCTATTGAAGCACGGCTATAAACGAAATATGAAATGAAAAAAGTTACTATATTACTAGCTATAATGACGGTTTGTTCAATCGTACTAGCACAAAATAAATTTTCGAAGGCTATTTCAAAGGATGTTGTTCCACAATTGACTACTAAAGCTCTCACTCCTTCAATATATCAAATGAGAACTGGGAAAACTGTAGTTAATAATACAAATCATCAAGCCAAGATGGCCGCAGGCGATACTGCGTTTTATGATGACTTTTCAACTCCAGCCAATTGGGTAATGTCTGCACAGGCTCCAAATGGATGGGGAATTAGAGATAACGATGGTGGATGGTATTTTGGTACTTTTTTAATTAATTCAACATCTGGCGGAAATTTCGCGATTCTTCAAAACGGTGCTCCTTCTCCTGCGCCTCCTTCTGCCTCGTATAATATGACAACAGCTAATTCTATTGATTTTAGTAACTATAGTGCATTGGTTTTGTCAATGCAGATGTACGGTGCAAAGTTTTTTGATGAATTAGAGCTTCAATATAGTACTGATGGAACAAATTTTACGACCATTAAAGACATTATTGCTGAATTTGGAAGCTTGACTCAGGGTGGAGGTAGTGCCACGGATAATCCTGAAAATCTCTCCATTAATATTGGTCAGTATGTTGGTGGTCAATCAACTGTGTGGTTAAGATTAAATTGGATCTCTAATACCAGCAATGGCATTACGTATTGTTGGATGATCGACGATATATTGGTAACTGAAGCTCCAAACAATGATCTTGCCATAGACATGGACACGGTGTCTTACTTACACCCTTGGTTGACTCCTGTTTACACACAAATTCCATTCAATCAAGTAGGCGATATAAATTTTGGTGCTAAAATATTAAACCTTGGTAGTGCCGCACAATCGAATGTAGTTTTAAATGCTATGGTTAGCGATGGGGTAAATACAGTCTTTAATGACAATAGCCCTTCTATTCCATTGAGCGTTTTTGAAGACTCAATGTTAACAGTTGCAGCTCCTTTCAATGCAACTTCTCTTGGAACTTACAGTATTGACTTTGATTTGAGCTCTGACTCAGTTGATGCGAATCCCGGGGATAATGTTACAAGTAAATCTTTTACGGTTAGTGATACGATTTACGCTAGAGATGATGGATCACCTACTGCAGGTTTTGATTTGTATTTAGGTTTATACAATGGTGTATCACCTCCTTACGAGTTTGGGAATTGGTATGAAGCAGTTAATACAGATCTTGCAACTTCAGTATCTGTATTATTAGGAACAGGCGCCATAGTTGGTAGCCCGATGCAAGGCAAGATTTATGATGACAATCTTCCCAATCCTACGGAACTGGCTACTACTGGATTTTATACAATTCAATCAGGAGACCCTGGGAATTGGATTACTTTAAAATTCACGACGCCTTATGCTCTTGCTGCGCTTAGCAACTACATAGTAATGATAGCTGACTTTTCTGGTACAGATTCTGCAGTGACAATTGCAGCTGATCCTGATCCTTCGAATGGAACGGCTTGGTTAAGAGATAATGCCCAATTTTGGACTATTGGAAGAATACCTTTTGTAAGGTTAAATCTTCAAATGCCAAGTAATGTCTGTAGTGTAACTTCTGCAGTTCCGACTGTTACGGCTGTAGGCTGTAACGGAGGCTCTGATGGAGCAGTTTCAGGAATTTCAGCTACAGGTGGCGCAACTCCTTACACCTACCAATGGTCAGGTGGAGGTACGAATCCTGATACTTCAGGAATGGCGGCAGGCGTATATACAATGACTATTACAGATGCGAGTAGCTGTACATACACTTTAGCCATAGAGATTACGGAACCAGACATGTTGTCTGTTGGCGAAGCAGTTGTGAACATATCTTGCAACGGATTTACTGATGGAACTGTAGATGCCTCGGCAACTGGAGGAAATCTGATAGGATCTGCTGCGGTGACCTATTTTTCAGAGGATTTTGAAAGCTCTGGGGCTATGCCAACCGGCTTTGCGACTTTTGACGTAGACACTCTCACACCTAATGCTGGTATTGCTGGCCTCGGATTTGACGGAACAAATGCAACAGCATGGGTGGTGGCTGACGACGGATCCGGCTCAAACAATGTTGCTATAAGCACCTCGTATTATGACTCTCCAGGAACATCTGATGACTGGATGATAACTGATGCGATTACCATTGGCGGATCGAACGTAATGCTTAGCTGGGATGCATTAGCGATTGACGCATCATTTCCTGATGGATATGAAGTAAGGATATCTACAACAACGCAAACTGTTGCTGGCTGCCTTTCAAATGCGGCGTTGTTTACTATTTCTGCGGAGAACTCAACTTTAACATCAAGAAGTTTAAGCTTAACATCTGCGGGATATTCGAATCAAACGGTGTACATAGCCTTTAGAAATACATCTACGGATATGTTTCTTTTGACCGTTGATAATATTTTGGTTGAAACGCCAGCTGTAGCTTCGGCTTACCAGTACAGTTTTGATGGAGGTGCTTATTCTACAACGACCTCTTTCACCGGATTGTCTGCAGGTAGCTATAATTTAATCGTAAAAGATGCAAGCGGTTGCTTGGACAGTGTTTCTGTTACAGTTTCAGAGCCTGACGCAATAACCTTTGCCCTTGATTCTACAACTGCAGTTTGCGGTTTGAATGGCTCAGGTACAGTTACTCCTTCAGGGGGAACAGCGCCTTTTAATTACTTGTGGGATGATCCTGATGCTCAAACCGATTCTATCGCAACAGGATTATTGGCAGGATCTTACACCATCGCAGTCTCAGACGCAATGGGATGTATGGATACGGCTATGTTGTCTGTATCAGGTACTCCACCTGTGGTAATGACAACTGGTTTTATTGCGCCTACTACTTGCACTGCCGGTGACGGGATTGCATATGTAAACGTAGCTAGTGGAACTGCTCCTTTTGGTTATCAGTGGAGTCCAACAGGTGGTTTTAGCGATAGTGCTATGGGACTGAGCGCAGGTATCTATACCATTCTTGTCATTGACTCATTTGGATGTCAAAACACAGGATCAGTAACAATTATTGATGCTGGTGCTCCAAACATCAATGTTACGGATTCGAATGACGTTAACTGTTTCGGAGGTAGTGATGGAGATGCTACGGCAACTGTCTCTGGTGGAGCTGGGCCATACGATTTCTATTGGTCTAATGGCGACAGCACAATGGGAGGTGGTTTGACCAATATGGTTACCGGACTCTCAGCTGGCTCTTACACAGTAACAGTTACTGACGCAAATTCTTGCACCAACTTTGCAAATACATCGATAAGTGAACCAACTACAGCTGTTATGGTTGACAGTATCTCATCTGCAGATATTAGCTGCTTTGGCTTAACCGATGGTACTGGTTCTGTTTCCGCTTCCGGCGGCACAGGAACGCTAACGTATAGCTGGACTTCAGGTGGCACTACTGCCTCAGTTGGAGGATTAGGTACTGGAACTGAGATGGTTACCGTTTCTGATGCAAATGGCTGTTCAGATAGCTCAAGTGTTACAATAACCGAACCAGCAGTATTAGACGCCAGTGCGGTTAACAGTAACATTAAGTGTAATGGTGATGGTGATGGTTCTATTGACCTAACTGCAACTGGCGGTACCAATCCACTCTCATACTCTTGGGATACGTCTCCAGTTACAACCACTGAAGACCTAATTGGTTTACAAGCAGGAGCCTATAGTGTAACGGTTACGGATGCAAGAGGCTGCATAGCAAATGCTTTTGCGACTATTTCTGAACCACCATTGCTTGTATTGGTTACAACCCTTGTTACAAACGAGACAAACCTGGGTGATATGGATGGTGCGATTGACATGACGCTTAATGGCGGTACCTCACCATTCACTTATTTCTGGACTCCTGGTAGTCAAACAACAATTGACATTACTGGATTAGCTGGAGGCACCAATACGTTGTTGGTAACTGACGGTAACAGTTGTACGGTATCAGCAACAGTAAGTGTTGCACCTGGTCAGGATACAACAGGAATCGAAGAGATTAAGTACAATCTTGTATTCAGTGTTTATCCTAACCCGAATGATGGAAGCTTTGTAGTGAATATTCAAAACCTGAAAGGTGATGATTACAACTTGGAAGTGAGAAACATCATTGGCCAGATAGTATACTCAGAAGTTATCTCTGACGTAACTGGAAAGCTAAGGAAAGAGGTTAACATGAAACAGCAAGAAAGAGGTGTTTACTTCTTGAGTATTATCAACCAAGAAGGCAGCAGAACTGAGAAGCTAATTATCTTCTAAACTCCGCTTCCTCTTGCTTTAAGAGATTCCGCCCCTCATTTGATTTAAATGAGGGGCGGTTTTTTTGTAGTTATAATCTGAAATCAATAGTTAACTGCGCGCAGTAGATATCACTTTGTTTGGATGACAATGCCTTGCAGATAAACCTTAGAATGCTGGGGATCGCTCCGTTGCTACTTTTTCAGAGCCTTTAAGTACTTCGCCGCAAAGATAAATTCGTTTAGCTCTTCATTGTCCGAACTTAGAATTGCTTTATTGGTGCCTTCCCACCATTTTTCACCTTTGTGAATGAAAACAATCTTATCGCCTATTTCCATCAAAGA
Organism: Bacteroidota bacterium; assembly: GCA_002401055.1. Classification (GTDB taxonomy): domain Bacteria; phylum Bacteroidota; class Bacteroidia; order NORP154; family NORP154; genus NORP154. Next base: position 5,137 of record NVRZ01000046.1, on the reverse strand, counting down.
GTTCATATCATGCGTGTTGATGATAGTTGTAATATCAAACTCATGTGTTATCTCATGAATAAGATTGTCAATAACTATAGCCGTCTTTGGATCCAAGCCCGAATTTGGCTCATCACAGAATAAGTATTTTGGTTTCATAGATATAGCCCTCGCTATTGCAACTCTCTTCTGCATTCCACCACTTAACTCAGCTGGATATAGGTCATTAGCGTTTTCAAGGTTTACTCGATTTAAACAGACATTTGCCCTGTCAAGTTTTTCTTCTTCGCTCATATTGGTAAACATAGAAAGAGGAAAAATTACATTTTCTTCAACCGTTTTCGAATCAAAAAGAGCACCTCCTTGAAACATCATACCAATATCACGTCTTATACTCTGTCTATTGATACCATTTGAACCAGTTTCAGCACTGGTTTTATCCGAGAACAACCTTTCGTCATACATTATCTTCCCTTCATCCACTTCATGAAGGCCCACCATGCATTTCATTAAAACCGTTTTTCCAGATCCACTCTGTCCAATAATCAAGTTGGCTTTGCCCTTCTCGAAGATTATCGAAATATCCTTGAGAACTGGCTTGTTCGTAAAGGACTTGCTAATGCGACTTACCTCTATCATCCTAAGATAAGTTGAGTTAGCAACAAATTAACTAGCAGAACGGCAATTGAACTGTATACCACTGCTTTCGTGCTGGACTTTCCTACTTCTAGCGCTCCTCCTTTTGTGTAATAGCCGCAATATGCCGATACCGAAATGATAATAAATGCAAAAAACACCGTTTTAATAAGCGCGTAGGCAACATTAAATGGATGGAAATCATACTGAATACCATATATGTATTCATAAGATGTTACTGCCCCAGTGCTTACACCAATGAACCAACCACCAAAGAGCCCCAAGGCCATACTCATGATAATGAGAAAAGGGAAAATGAAAATTGCCGCAATAATTTTTGGAAATATCAGATATCCAGCAGAGTTAACACCCATAATTTCGAGTGCGTCAATCTGCTCAGTCACCCGCATGGTTCCCAATTCCGATGAGATATGGGATCCTACTTTACCCGCTAAAATCAGAGAGATAATCGTGGGTGAAAACTCCAATATAATCGACTCTCTAGCAGTAAATCCAACTGCGTATAGCGGCATCCATGCAGCTCCATCCACTCCAAAAGCTGTTTGTATGCAAATTACAGCTCCCATAAATACAGATAGAATCGCCACAATACCTATTGAGCTAATGCCTATTGAATCTATCTCCTTCACTATTTGACTAAAGTAAATAGACCACTTCTCAGGACGCTTAAATACCAACTTAAGCATCAGGTAATATCTCCCTAAATGATAGAATAACTCCATCTTGCAACAATAAATACTTTAAATTTTGGGTTTAATCTAATATCTTTGATTAATTACCCCTTACGATAACTATTAAATGAACGTTTTTTAACGAATGTTTAGCATAAAAGGTTCTGGTTTGTTTACGTTGTGCATCATCGCTTTGCTAACGTGCGTGTCAATTTCAGGATGTGGCCTTTTTCGAAAGAAGAATAAATGCGGCGAATGTCCTAAGTGGAGCACTTCGGAAAACCTTTCTGAAACGCATAATATTAGTTCCCCCTTATTGATTACATAAGCGGTCCGCTTATTAAGTGGGCTCCTGATCTGCGATCTTACCAATCGCTTTGTCAATCATATAGATCCCCTTGCCATCTGAGCCCAAGATCTCTATTTTAGAAAGAATGTTTTTGAAAGTCATCTCTTCCTCATGCTGCTCGGCTACATACCACTGTAGAAAATGAAAAGTAGAAAAGTCCTTCTCCTTTAAGCAATCTGCCACCAAACTATTAATTGACTTGGTATTAGAAATTTCCTGCATCAATGACTTTTCAAAAACTTCACTTACAGATTTATATTTAGTCGGGAATTTCGGAATCACAGGTGTAATAGCTTGCCCTCCAGCTTCATTTACATAACGAAAGATCTTTAACATGTGTACCCGCTCCTCCTCTGATTGCAAGTACAAGAACTTGGCAGCTCCATTTAATCCCTGGTACTCACACCATGAGGCCATTGACAAATAGAAGTAAGAGGCGTTTGCTTCCTGGTTAATTTGTTTGTTTAATGCTGTTTCAATCTTCTTAGGTAACATATGGTTGATTTTTATGAAAATGAAGTCAATAATTCTTAAACAATAATACTAATTTTATTTCAAAATATTTAGTGCGTTTAAAGAGCATTAGCTAAGAGTCCTATCTGAAAACAAGAGCCCCAGTCGACACGATTAACAACATATTACAGTATACACCAAAAGGCGCTCACGCATATCTGCGTGACCTTGTAACCCGATACCCCTTTCAGCTTAAGGTAAGAAAAAGCCGGGTTACAAAGTACGGTGACTACCGAGCGCCTTTCGGAGTGCAGGGGCATAGGATTTCCATCAATGAGAATCTGAATGAATACTCTTTTTTACTTACACTCATTCATGAAGTATCACATTTGATAGTTTGGGAGGCTTTCAAGAGAAAATTCAAGCCGCATGGCACTGAATGGAAAAGAGTTTTTCAGGAACAAATGAATATTATTAATGCACTTAATTTGTTTCCAGAAGACCTCGCAGAGGCAATACGGGCCAGCATGAAAAATCCAAAAGCCAGCGCCCATGCGGATAAAAGCCTGGCCATTGCTCTGAGAAAATATGATAGTCCAAGCAAAAGTGTTTTTCTAGACGAACTTGATTACGACACGGTATTTATGATTTCAAAAGGCCGAACCTTTCTCAAAGGGGAAAAGCAAAGGACAAGATATAAATGCAAGGAGCTGACATCTGGCAAGAGCTACTTATTCTCTCCTTTGGCGGAAGTGATGCCCGTCTGACTTTCCGTAACTTTTCTATAATACAATGATGTATTCTCAAGTTCAATTTATGCTCTTCCCATTATCAATTTTTCTATCTTTACAGATACAACTAGTGAATTTCAGTAGTTTAATAGCACATGGAGATAGCAGAGCAAAATAATGAATTGATCGTTTCTGAAATGGCCGAGAACCTTGTGGGTTCAGAGATCATAAAACTAGCGAATGAGATCAACGAAAAAATTCGTGGAGGGGCCAATATTTTTAACCTGACTATTGGAGATTTCAATCCAGAAATTTTTCCCATTCCTGCTAAGTTTGAGGAAGAAATTAAGAAGGCTTATGAAAGCCACAAAACTAATTACCCTTCAGCAAACGGCATTCTTGAGTTAAGAAAAGCTGTTTCGGCCCTTCTATCAAAACATGGTGGAATAGAATACTCTCCAGAAGAAATTTTAATTGCTGGCGGTGGCCGACCGCTTATATATGCCATCTTTCAAGTTATTCTCGATCCAGGTGACACAGTTCTTTATCCTGTGCCTTCATGGAACAACAACCACTACAGTCATCTTACTAGAGTTAAAAATATTCAAGTTGAAACGAAAGCTGAAGACAACTTCATGCCGACTGCAGATCAAATAAAACCTCATATCCATGATGTGAATTTGATCGCTCTTTGTTCACCCCTGAATCCAACGGGAACAACTTTTTCAAGAAAAAACTTAGCTTCTATCTGTGATCTTATTATCGAAGAGAACAAAAAAAGAGGACCGAATAAAAAACCTGTTTATCTTCTCTTTGATCAGATATATTGGCAGCTCACCTTTGGCAAGACCACACATCACAATCCCGTAGTTATTAGACCTGAAATGCGCGAATACACACTTTTCATCGATGGTATGTCGAAAGCTTACGCCGCAACAGGAGTTAGAATTGGTTGGGGTTTTGGACCAAAAAAGGTGATTAATAAAATGAAAGCTATACTGGGTCATTTAGGTGCCTGGGCTCCCAAGGCAGAACAGGTAGGGGCAGCTAACTTTTTGATGGATGAAGAGGCTACAGACACATTTAGCAAGGACTTTAGAGCTCGGTTAAAGAAAAGACTGGATGCCTTTTACGAGGGATTTAAAACCTTGAAATCGATGGGTCATCCGGTTGATGCAATAGCGCCACAAGCGGCCATGTACCTAACAGTTAAGCTGGATTTGACAGGTATGAAAACAACTGAAGGAAAGCTGCTAAAAACCATCGAGGACGTTACTAAACACCTACTGGATGAAGCGAAGATTGCATTGGTACCATTTTATGCGTTTGGCGCTGAAAAAGATTCAAGCTGGTACCGCTTGTCCGTTGGAACAGCTTCTATGCAAGATATAGAGAGCTTTTTTGAGTCGTTGAGAAACATGCTGACCAGGCTATCAAAATAATTTGCTGTAACTCCTATTAATCTATGTTGAATAAAGACACATACTGTATTATCATGGCTGGGGGCATAGGTAGCCGATTTTGGCCAATGAGCACAACTGATAAGCCCAAACAGTTTCTCGACATACTGGGAACAGGCACATCCTTAATACAGCAAACTTATGATCGCTTCACACGTATATGTCCTGCCGAAAACATTTATATCATCACCAATGATCTGTACAGACAACTGGTACAGGATCAGTTGGATGTAAAAGAATCACAAATAATCTGTGAACCTTCTCGAAGAAACACAGCACCGTGCATCGCCTATGGGAGCTATAAAATTGCTGCCCTCAATCCAAATGCAAATATTATTGTAGCTCCTTCAGACCATTTAATTCTGAAGGAAAAGGCCTTTCAGGAAACCATAGACAGCGCAATTAAAAAAACTGTAGAGGCGCAATGCCTGATTACACTGGGCATTAAACCGAGCAGACCCGACACGGGATACGGATATATTCAGTTTGATAGCGAAAATCAAGATGGCCCAGCCAATGTTCGAAAAGTTAAAACATTTACCGAAAAACCTGACATTCAACTTGCGCAACAATTTCTGGATAGCGGGGATTTCTACTGGAATTCCGGCATATTTGTTTGGACAGTTCAGAGTATCCTGAAGGCCATTGAGACCCATTTGCCCGAAGTTAACTCTCTGTTCAAGGGCGGAGAAGGAAAATACAATACCCCGGATGAAACCGAATTTATTGGTGGCGTATACGAACGCTGCAAGAATATTTCCATTGACTATGGCGTTATGGAAAAAGCAGACAATGTTTACGTGGTTTTATCTGAATTTGGATGGTCAGACCTAGGAA
>NVRZ01000045.1 GCA_002401055.1 Bacteroidota bacterium | reverse complement strand
AAAAGTCTTTTTAACCTCAAACTGATTTACAAATACAAACACATCAGCCTTGTATTTAGCCACCAAATAAGGGATTAAAGTGGTATCGTATACCAAAACGTTCATGTATTCCCCTTCATGATTAACGGACCTGCTTCTTGATGTCCCTCGTAGCTGACCGTCATTTTGCGGTTCTGCCTTCTTTGATTTTTTATCGGCCGGAGCTATCATATTCTTCAACTTATCGGGTAAGCTTTTCGCATTCTCATCAACGGGCTGCTTTTCATACTTGTAACCCACGGACGAGTATATCCTATCAAGATCTCTCGCCACATCCTCGGACATGTCCACCATCATCGACTGAACCTGATATGCATCCTTGAACTTCTTTTTGAGGCTCATATCCAGTGTTAACCTGCAATACTTCTGAAGATCGCTTAGGCTTTTCTCGGATTTCATAACCAATTGTACATCACCAGCGGGATCAGGTAGATGCATTACCGGCTTGTAAGGTATCAGAAGTAGATTTTTATTGCGCTCATTTCCTTCATTATAAACCTCTCTGTCAGTTCTTCCTTTTTTATCGGGATCGTACGTGAAATCCTGGGCATGAAGGGCATATCCAACAAGAAGAAATGCAAAAAGAAGTAGCTTCTTAACCATGGAGAATCTAAAAATATCCTCGAATAATATTCCAGATGTCATTACCAATAACAAAAGTCATTAAGGCAAACAATAATACCATTCCTACAACTTGCGACTTCTCCATAAAGTTGTCACTCAGGGTTTTTCCGGACAGCATCTCAAGGCTCAAAAATATTACGTGTCCTCCGTCTAAAGCCGGAATCGGAAGTATGTTCATAAACGCAAGTATCATCGATAACACACCGGTTATCACCCAGAATTTTTGCCAGTCCCAAACGCCGCCATATATCTTGGCTATTCCGATTGGCCCTGCAACCGAATCCTGAAATGAAATATCTCCGCTAAATATTTTACCAAAGCCTTTGATGTTCAGTATCAGCATATTCCATGCGTTTGCACTTCCCTTAACAAATGACTCACCCAATCCATAATTTTTGGTCACATAGGTAAAATCATTTGTTGCAGATTCGAACCCCAGCCTTCCCTGCTCGTCAACTTCTGCCTGCAGATTTAATGTCTGATTTTTTCTCAACACTGTTAAATCCACAGTCTCACCCTTGTGCTCGGATAACATAATCTTGAACTCATCGAAAAACTTAAACTGATCTCCATTTAGTTCCTTTATTTCATCATCCGCAGCCAAGCCTGCTCTAGAAGCGCCAGTGTGAGGAATAACACTCTTAACATAGAATGTGCGCCGAGTGTCAACGAAGCTGGTTTTAGACTTAGAAAGTCTTATCAAAAAATCAGGCGGTATGGGTAAAGATATCCGCTTCCCGTCCCTACTAACTTCAAATTCCACATCAGAGTCCAGATAAGCTTCAGAGCTGATTAAATCAGAGTACTTTTCAATCTTTTGCCCGCCAATGGTTAATATTTTGTCGCCATTTTGGAGTCCAATTTCCTTTCCAAGCTCTAAGGCTACAATTCCATTTTTCAACTCACTGGCCGGTAAGTATTTTTCACCGTATCCAAACACCATCATCGAGAATATTAGCATTCCCAACAGCACGTTAACTGTTACACCACCCAACATTACAATGAGTCTTTGCCAGGCTGGTTTCGAACGGAACTCCCAAGGTTCAGGAGGTAAGGCCATTGCCTCCTTGTCCATTGATTCGTCTACCATGCCAGCAATCTTCACGTATCCACCTAAGGGTAGCCACCCTACTCCATATTCCGTGTCGCCAATCTTAACACTAAACAATTTTACTCCCCACGCGTCAAAAAAGAGATAAAACTTTTCTACCCTCATGCCGAATGCTCGCGCCGCAATAAAGTGGCCAAACTCATGCAGAATAACCAATATCGACAAGCCCAGTAACAACTGACCTGCCATTATCCATCCTTCCATAAAATTTCTTTTTGTTAATTCTTAGTATTTCCTGCGATCATTCGCTATGCAATATGCTTTATCAAATTCCCTGCCAACTCCCTAGCTTCGCTGTCCGATGTGACATAATCGTCATAGGTTGGATTGTTAACAAACGTTGCGTCATCCATTACTCTTTCAATTGTATCAGGTATAGCTAAAAATCCTATCTGGTCTTTCAGGAATGCATCCACTGCAACCTCATTGGCAGCATTGAGAATACATGACAAATTGCCACCTTTTTCAAGGGCTTTGAAAGCGAGTGCAAGATTACGAAAAGTTTTAGTATCGGGTTTTTCAAACGTTAGCTGCGCATAATCCGCAAAATCAAATCTTTTAAAATCTGATTTTATTCGCTCCGGATATCCTAATGCATATTGAATAGGTAGCTTCATATCAGGCAGTCCCATCTGAGCTTTCATTGACCCATCCTGAAACTGAACTATAGAATGGACAATAGATTGAGGATGAACAATTACATCTATCTGGTCAGCTTTGAGATTAAAAAGCCAACGGGCCTCGATAACTTCAAGTCCCTTGTTCATGAGTGTCGCCGAGTCGATGGTAATTTTGGCGCCCATATCCCAATTCGGGTGTTTTAGCGCCTCTTCCTTCTTAACTGATTTAAGATAATCTGAGTCTTTCCCTCTAAAAGGCCCTCCTGAGGCAGTTAAATATATTTTTTCAATTGGGTTTTGATGTTCTCCGACCAAGCATTGAAAAATAGCCGAATGTTCAGAATCAACTGGATATATATTTACACCGTTTTCTCTGGCCAGGGAGGTAATTAAATCCCCGGCGACAACAAGTGTTTCTTTGTTTGCTAGTGCTATTTGTTTATTGGCATTGATCGCCGCAAGTGTGGACTTTAGGCCAGCATACCCAACAATCGCGGCGAGAACTAAATCGATCTCATCCATCTCAACAATTTGGGAAATGGCGTCTTCACCCGCGTAAACCTTGATTCCATTAGAATCGAGAGCATCAAAAACCTCATTGTACTTTTGTTCTTCTGCTATTACAACTGCATTTGGTTTAAACTCTAATGCCTGTTCAATTAGCAACTTAGAATTCCGATTTGCCGTTAACACTTCCACTGAAAATCTCTCAGGATTGTCCCGAATTACCTCCAATGCTTGCGTGCCAATTGACCCGGTACTTCCTAGAATTGCTATTTGTCTTTTAGTATCCAAAATATCTTGAACGTATTGTTAAGTTATTGAGCGTAAGAACGTCTTTAAATAGAAAATGTGAGTTGTAAAATTAAGGAAAGTGCTTAGTAAACCAAAAAGCCTAGACCCAGTGTAACGCTAATAATATTCTGATTCAGAAGCGAGTTTTTCACCACCTGATACTCATAGTTGTACTTATTGGTACTGGTCTCAAATGCTGCATCAAGAAATATATTATCCTCGGCAAATAAATCAACGATTCCAAGCCTGGTTTGCTTTAATCCTCCAAAAACATAGCCAGACTTTACCGAAAACCGAACCACCAGTTTATCAAATATAACTCGTTGAGTACCTATAGAATAAGTAACCATCATAGAAAAATACTTATCCTGAGAAGGTATATTAGGAATATACACTGTAGAATCGTCAGATTGTACAATATTCTGTAGTGCAACATTGCTGGTTATTTGCTCTATACCGAAGCGCGAATACGTACCAAGAGGAGCTATGTTACTGTGAAATAGTTTAAAAAAGCCCCCAAAATACATTGATGTATTTTCAATCGTGCTCCTATTTCCAACAGGACTTGAGGTCGCCGAATTTTGATCAGTTCCGAAATTTTGGAATTCATAATCTAGCAGAGATGTCGAAAAGTTATGATACGAAAAGGACACTCCAATCGACTTTTTTCTTTGAGTAATGTATTCCACCTCAAGATGGTGTTTGTATCTAAATTCCAGTTCTTGTTCGAACAAAAGCGTATAAAACCTTGGAAAAGAAACAATATTGTAGCTCACAGTCAGTCGCTTACCAAGATAACCGGAAGGTGTTTGAGAGAATATCGGCACAATATTGAGCGATATAATAGCAAATATCAGAAGTGCTCTATTTTTCATCTTCTTCTTCATCTTTGTACTTCTCTTTTCTCTTTGCCTTAATTTGATGAAATGAATCATACAAATTTGAATTTACTATATCCTTGGCTTCCTTGGCAGCCAGGTAATGCTGTTGCACCAACTCCGTCTCTCCAGTTTCAATATCGAACAATACCATGTAAAAAAATGAGTCATAGTCAGGTGTGAACAATTTGTAAAGCGCGTATGGCAATAGGTATATAGTTGCTACGCCACCAACTACCAACCAAAATGCCTCAGGCCCCTTTGACCTTCTAATCGATATTACTCCGGTCCAGGCAAAGTACTTCGTATTGTACTTCTCGGTCAAATATTTTACATGCTCCTGATTGCTAATGGTCAGTTCCATGTTATCGCCTTCATGGTCAAGAAGTTCACCAAGCCATTGATTTAATATTGCGTGATCATTAAACTTTCCAATATCCGACACCTGTAACTTCTTGGTGTTTAGAATACTTACCTGGAGCTCCGCTCTATCTGCATTTCGCCCCAAATCTTCAATATATTTCGCTTGGTTAATCTCTGATGCAAGATAACTTACCTTGGTATTTCTCCTTTGATCAATCACCCGGTAAGTTGGGTCTACCAGTACTATCTTATCAATTCCAAGGGCTTTGCCCTTTCTGCGCACAATCCTTGCTTCCTTACGCTTCTTCTTTCGCTTAGCCTTTAAAACCTTATAATCATCCGAGTTTCCCTCTTGATCTTTTTCCAACGCATCTAATTGTTTCTCAAATTCGTCAATAAAATCATTGTCCTTCATGAGATCCACCAGAGCATATTTTAAAAAGTGCTCCTCACCTTTAATTTCGGTGACAACTTTTTTTCTTCTTATCTTTTCATATTTACTCAATCCCTCTAAGCTCTCCTTTGTATCAGCTACAGTATCTATGTTTTCCTCAGCAATAAGTTCCTCCTTTGATTTATCGAAGAAGTAAGTTGGGATCATTTTCTTTTCAAAAACCAATTCCTTGAAAAGTTCGCTTGCATGCTTTTTGATGGATTCGTCCTCAGGATGTCTTTGCATTGCCATCCATGCGTATCTCAGTGCTATAACGTTTAGCTCTTTGTCCTTCAACTTTTTTATGAAATAATACAACTGTTGTGAGCTTCCTTCAATCTTTTTGTATGATTTATGAACGGTTCCCAAAATTCCGTCATTCCTGTATTTAACCAAACCGTATAGAGCCTTCACCATCATTTTATCGAGGTATCGGTTGTTCGGGTATTTTTCCAAGAGCATATAGGTATTATAAATACTCAACGCATATTCCCTATTTACCAAGTAAAGATTACAAAGTTCAAACCTCGCTATGTCGCGTACTGCTAGAAACTCTTTTTCTGAAACAATGTATTTTACCTTTCCTGTATCGTCCAATTTGGATATCCTTCTACTCATATTTTGCCTGCGCTTTCGAATATTTGGATGAGTAGATCTTGAATCATCATAGTCACCATCCTCAGCTTGAATTTCTTCCAGCTCTTCGAGGTAATAATTTTCTGGAAAAATCAAATCATCCGTTTCAAAGAATGAGCGGTCAAATAAGATGTCATCAAATGGCAAATATGAATACTGAAGAACATCACAAACTCCGTCTAAAACCTTCATGCTGTAATTGGACTCTAGAAATAACTCCAATCCAAGCTTATCAGCTTCCAATTCCATTTCTTTAGAATAGTGACTCCTGGCAATAATCTTCTCTTCCATTGAAGATTTTCCATAAGTGCCCTGGCCCCTTTCGATTCGTGACTGTTCAACGAAGATGTCAACTGAGTGCCTCCTTTTAAAATGAATTCCCTCGTGAGCAAGTATGAATGCAAGTTGCGCCTCGTTCTCCAACTGCGCCAATAACCCCAAGGTTACCAATACAATACCTTCATCAGTAGCAAAAGCATTTACGCTGGGTGATTTTATGGTGTATATCTTTAGTTTCCCTTTAAGTGAATCATCCTTGACAAAGAGCACATCTGCCACCTTATTGATATACTTACTTAGAGGGTCATTAAAAATTACCTTGCCACTCAACAAGAACTCATCCATAATAAAGGCGCTCTCCATATAGAATCGATCTTCCGCCTTATAGTCGCTTAACCTTTGATTTCGATCTATCTGCCTCTTTGCTTCCCGATATTTATCTGAAGCAAGGCGCGTAATGTGTTCTGGAATGGCTCCCGAACATTTTAAGGGAGTGTAGTTTTCAAAATCTTGAGCAACCAAGGTGTTGCCCACAGAACATGACAGAAAAACGAATAGTATGATCAACCTCAACATCGGAAATTTAAATTATATCTCACACCCTAGCGAATATACGAATCTACAGTGTTAAAACTAAGAATTGCTCCTAAAGACCGCCAATTCATCAGCCAATATCCGGTCATCGGAAAGCCTTGCTACCTTATTTTGCCCACCAAGCTTTCCTTTTGATTTCATATAACCAATAAATCCATCCTTCCTTATCTGGGTTATCTTGAGTGTCTGCAAAACCCTTCCTTTAATAAGGTCTTGATAATAGATATTTTTGTTTTGCATCAGCTCGTCCAGTTCGCTTGAAAAGTCGTCCATAGAATCTGGCTCTGTGGCGAACTCTATAAACCACTCATGGTACGGGAGACCTTCCTCGGCTTGAACTTGAGGTGCCACATGAAATTCAATCACTTTTGCCTCATGATTTCTAGCTGCCATTTCCAGAGCACCTTCTACTTCTTCAGCAATTACATGTTCCCCAAAAGCAGATATATAATGTTTGATCCTTCCAGTAACCAAGATCCTATAAGGGCTGGTAGACACAAATCTAATGGTATCACCAATGGCATAACCCCAGAGTCCTGCGTTGGTGTTTAAAATGATGGCGTAATTCACCCCAATTTCAACATCAGCAAGAGATATCCTGTCTTGTTTATCCTCTCCAAACTGCTGTGCCGGAATGAACTCATAGAATATGCCTGAATTCACAACGAGCAACAGTCCCTCCTCCTTTTGGGAATCTTGAAATGCGATGAAACCTTCGGATGCTGGATAAGTTTCAATTGTGTCAATCTTTTTGCCAATGGTTTTAAGAAAGTTGCTCCTGTACGGCTCAAAATTAACCCCACCATGTACAAACAGAGAAAATTTTGGAAATATCTGCTCCACCGTGTTCTTGCCTGTCTTCTCCAATAGTTTTTCAAAATACATCTGCACCCAAGAAGGAATTCCACTTATCAAGGTCATATTCTCATTCGCCGTTTCCTCGACTATAGCATCAACTTTGGTTTCCCAATCGTCGATAGTATTTGTTGAATAAGTGGGCATACGATTTTTTAATAAGTATCTTGGTACATGATTGGCTACGATACCAGATAACCGCCCTATTGGAATAGCTCCACTTTTATCTAAAATCGGGCTTCCTTGTAGAAATATCATTTTGCCATTTATAAAATCTGTATTTCCAGATTCGGCTATGTAGCATAGAAGCGCATTTCTTGCGGAATCAATGTGGTTAGACATGGACTCTTTGGTGATAGGAATGTACTTTACTCCTGATGTAGTTCCAGAAGTTTTGCAGAGATAAATTGGTCTACCCCTCCACAATACATCTTTCTCACCCTCAATTATTTTATCAATATAAGCGCTAAGCCCTTCGTAGTCTCTGATAGGGACAGCCTTTTTAAAATCTTCGTAGTTCGAAATATTAGCAAAGTCATGATCTCTACCAAAAATTGTGTTTACTCCACCCGTCAATAGTTTCTGAAAAACTCGTTCCTGAGCTCTTAAAGGCGTGTTTGCCCAACGCTGTACTTTTCGATATGCAAGTCTGGCAAAAGGCTTGCTTAATGCTGCTTTTAATCCCATGGTGCTAAAAAGCCATGTATTTAGCAGGATTTAAGGGATTCCCATTTGACCATAATTCAAAATGTAGGTGCGGCCCACTTGATAGATCTCCCGAATTTCCTACCACAGCGACCACCTCGCCCGCCTTAACCTTATTCCCTACCTCTTTTAGCAATAATGAGTTATGCTTGTAAATGGACATTAGATTATTGCTATGCTGAATACCAATAGTAAAGCCTGTTTCACTTGTCCAATCTGCAAAAATCACTGTACCATCTAATGTTGCTTTAATCGCTTCGTTTTCAGGTGCGGCAATGTCTATTCCAAAATGCTGTTTCGAGAAATTAAAAGTGTCAGTTACCAAACCTTTTAAAGGAATAAAAAACAGCGTGCTACTCACCCCTGCCGAAATCCCATTACTAGACTCAGTTTGCGGGAAATTTAGGTTAAACCTTTTATCTGATTCAATTTCACTGCGCAGTAAAGAATCCTCCTTACTTCTGTTCATCTGAATATTTTGGTATCGTTCACTGTTGGCTTGCTCCATCGCAACCTGAGTAGTGTTAAGTTGAACATTTTTTTGTCCAGCCATATCGGTATTTCCAATGTTACCCTGAAGAATCTTTTTAATGTTATCTAGATAAACCGACTTAAGTTTGAGCTCTTTAGCCAATGAGTCTGACACAAAATTAGCCTCTACCGCTTGCCTAGATAAACTAACGTACCTGTAGCCTAGCAATTTTTCCCTCAAAGGGGTATAAACGATAAGCAAAAGCATTATAGATACTATTGCAATAGTTGCAGTGCCCAATAATGTAAGAACGTTTAATCTGGACAGCCTCAGATCCAATTTCTTCTCAAAGGTGTCTTCATCCCGAATTTCAAGAATGTACTTGTGAACAAGCTTCTTTGCTGGTCTCTTGCTTTGATCTTTATCCTGTGCCATGGATTTCTAGAAATTTCATTCCCGCTTGCTTACAAAGATATACAACAAGGAGAAAACCACACAATCAGCTTCTTAAATCAATTATTATAACCCCGAAAAGACTTGTTGCTGTTCAGCATAAATACAATATTTTTGCATCAGATGAGTTACTCTGTTGATACTAACGCAAACTGACCGCTTTTAACAATTCCGCCATGCAGTGGAATAACCCCTTTCGATATACCGTTCTTCTTCTGATAGTATTGCTCCTCACGCAATGCTCAACAAAGAAAGACGCGTTTATGAATCGCGCCTATCATAATATGACGGCTCGCTATAACGCGTACTTCAACGGTAATGAAAGTTTCAAAGAAGGTAAAACAAAGCTTGAGCAGAATTATAAGGATGACTACTCAAAGATACTTCCAGTGTTCCGATTTGGTGATGAGCAAATTTCAAAGACAATATATCCTGAAATGGATAGGGCCATACTAAAAGCCTCTAAGGTTATTCAACGACATGAAATTGTGCCTAAAAGCTCAAAAAAGAAGAAAAAGAAAAAGAGGAAGAAAAGGAAAAAACGAAAAAAAAGGAAAAAAAAGAAGAAGGGAGACAAGGACAAGGAAGATGTTCATAAAAACTGGATTGACGATAGCTATCTTCTTATTGGGAAGTCACACTTCTATAAATACGACTACCCGGAAGCCATGGAATCTTTTGAGTATGTGGCCAAACACTATAAAAAGTATCCGATCAAATATTACGCGCTCATCTGGATGATGAAAACGTACAATCAAAAAGGCGAATTTGGTTCAACTCAAGCTATAAGAGATAGAATCTATGATAAAAAGAAAAAGAAAGAGTTGGAAAAGCAGCCAAAACGTTTACTGGCTGAATTAGCAGCTACAGAAGCAGATTATTTCATGCAACAGAAAATGTATGGTCATGCAATCAAACCATTAGAAAAAGCAATCGAGCTAACTAGAAAAAGGAAAATACGCGTTCGGTACGTTTACATTCTTGCTCAACTCTATCAAAAAAAGCGTGAATTTATTAAGGCTTCACAATACTACGTCCAGGTATTGAAAATGAACCCAACTTACGAAATGGCTTTTAACGCGCAAATCAATCGTGCGAAGGGATTATCAGGTAAGGGCAGCCAAGACATAAGGAAAGAACTTGAAAAAATGCTCACGGATCAGAAGAACTCTGAGTACTTCGATCAAATTTATTACGCACTTGCTGGGTTGGCTCAAAGAGATGGAGAAAAAAAGGCTGAGATTGATTATTTAAAACTTTGCATAACTGCTAGTGTGGAGAATAAGATTCAAAAAGGAATGGCGTATGAACGCCTCGCTAATATTTATTTTGATAAACCAGACTATCCCTTAGCCAAAGCGTACTATGATAGCGCCTCCACCACCTTGCCAGATTCTTATGATAACTATCGAGAAATCGTGAATAAGAAAAACTCGCTGAAGGATATTGTTAAGTACCTAAACATAATCGCGTATGAGGACAGCATGCAAATATTAGCGGGTTTGAGCGAAAAAGAAAGGAAAAAGGTAGTTGATAAAATTATTCAGGATGTTATTGATAGTGAACTGAAGGAAAAGGAGCTGGCCAACAATCCACAATTTGTTCCACCTGGCAAGGACGATATTCCTAAAACTGGTTCCATGTGGTATTTCTATAATACAGCTGCTATGAGTTTTGGATATAACGAATTTGTAAGAAAATGGGGCGACAGGAAACTTGCAGATAACTGGAGGAGAAAAAACAAGAATTCTATAGATCCAGATATATTTGAAGAAGACTTTGAGGACGATGAGGAAGAAAATGAATTTCTAGGTGAAATTACTGGAGACCCAAAACAAAGAGATTCCTATCTAGAGAATATCCCTTCAAACCGGACTCAAATGAAGGCTTCAACTGACAGGATAATGGATGCCTACTACAGCCTTGGCATTGTATACAAGGAATTGCTACTAGATGATGAACAAGCGATAGGCACCTTTGAAGAGTTACTTGATCGCTATCCGAAAACAGAATATCGGTTGTCTACTTGTTATCAATTATATCGACTTCATTTAGGACAAAACAGAACTGGAAAAGCAAATAAATACCGCGATATCATATTGAATGAATATCCCAATAGCGACTACGCTAAAATAATCCAGAACCCAGACTATATAAAGAAGCTTCAAGCGGAAAAGAACAAAACTGAGAACTACTATAATCAAACTTACCGAGCATTTGAACACAACCAATATGCTCTTGTCATTAGCAGGTGTGATGTCTCAGATTCCTTATTTCCTAAAAACAAATTTCAGCCAAAATTCGATTATCTGAGAGCATTGTCTATTGGTAAAAGCAAGAATATTCTTGAGTTTGAGCTTGCGCTTAAGGAGGTGGTATCCAAGCACCCAAATGATGAAGTTAAACCGCAGGCCGAAGCCACCCTTGCACTAATTTCCAAAGTAAAGCTCACGTTAAAAGATACTGCATTCTCACAAGTTGAAGACACGGTGATCGGTGAATTATACTCTTACAACAGCAGGCTTGCACATTACTATATTATTGTAATCCCAGATTCTGCAGTTACCATAAACAAGCTAACGAATGACTTTTCTAATTACAATTCTAAGTTCTTTTCTCTGAGCAATTTACAAACCAAAAATATGATGCTGGATGACATAACGCATCTGATTATCATTCAAAAATTCAGTAATAGTCAGAAGGCCATTAAATACTATGACTCAATCAAACAGAACAGAAAAGAAATTGCTGCACTCCCCCCTGATGATTTTCCGCAGTTTATTATCTCTTCAGCGAATTTCCCTCTTTTTTATAAGGAGAAGAAGGTTGAGAATTACTCCGCTTTCTTTCAGGATAAGTACCTGAGTAACTAAAGAAAAATAATTACTCAAACCATCAATAATCTCTATCAGGGGGAAGCATAGGCTTCATCAGGTAGATAAATCAGAAATAAAATTGATATTTTTGCACATTAATTTTTAGGTATGTTCAATAAAACAAATACAATGGCAAAGAATAATGATAATGATTCCCCGTCAGTGAACCTGATTGGTGCTGGGACGGTGATAAAAGGAAACATTAAGTCAGAAGGCGATATTCGAATAGACGGTTCTTTGAAAGGTACCATTACCTCTAAAGGAAAAGTCGTGGTGGGTGCTACTGGCATTGTGGAAGGAGAAATTATTTGTGAATATGCTGACATCTCAGGTACAGTTAAAATCAAGATAACGGTTTCGGAAGTTCTATTGCTAAAACCTACAGCGAAGTTAACTGGAGATATAATAACCAATAAACTCGCGATAGAGGCCGGAGCAACATTTTCTGGTACGTGCAGCATGGGTGCAGTTGTAAAGGATATTTCTGCCATCAGTTCCGAGCTTTCTGATTCGTCTGAAAATGGTGAAACTGCAAAAGAGCTCGTTGAAAAGTCCGCTTAATAGCTACGCTAAATATTCTGCCCTCGGCTTTCAAATGGCCGGCATTATTTTCCTAGCTTTATTTGTAGGATTAAAACTCGATGAGTTTCTGGAATTAAAAAATCCTGTTTTTACGGTGCTACTTACGCTTTCAGGTTTGGGGTTTGCTCTGTTCTATATGTTCAAGCAAATACTAAAGAAATGAGGATGGTTAGCTAACCATCAAGCCCTTCTTGGCTCTCAACAGCTTAACCACTTGCTCCGCTATCCCCTCAGGGTGATAACCACACTCAGTATGTAATTCGAGCTGTGATCCATGATCGATGGTGCGATCGGGCATTCCCATTCGTTTTACCTTTGCAGCATAACCATAATCCGCCATAAACTCCAACACGGCACTTCCCATACCGCCAATTACACAACCATCCTCTACCGTAACTATCTTCGTAAACTTGCCAAATACCTCATGGAGCATTTTTTCATCAATCGGCTTCGCAAATCGCATGTCGTAGTGGGCTGGAGACAAGCCTCTTTTCTTAAGAATCTCACAAGCTTCGATGGCATAATTTCCAATATGGCCAATTGTTAAGATTGCCAACTCGTCGCCATCACAGATTTTTCGTCCGGTACCTACCTCAATCGCCTTGAAAGGTGTTTTCCAATCAGTAAGAACTCCGGCGCCTCTAGGGTATCGAATTGTAAATGGGCCCATATTATCCTGCTGAGCCGTAAACATCAAATTCCGAAGCTCTGTCTCATTCATGGGTGCCGATACAATCATATTCGGAACGCAGCGCATATATGCCAAGTCAAATGCTCCATGATGCGTGGTGCCATCCGAACCTGCGATGCCTCCTCTATCCAAACAAAATACCACGTTCAAATTTTGAATTGCAACATCGTGAACCACCTGATCATAAGCTCTTTGCATAAATGTCGAATAGATATTGCAAAAAGGGATCATGCCCTGGGTGGCCAAACCAGCTGAAAAAGTTACCGCATGTTGTTCAGCTATCCCGACATCAAAGGCCCTGTCCGGCATGGCCTTCATCATAATATTCATCGAGCTTCCTGAAGGCATTGCGGGAGTTACCCCCATAATTTTCTCATTTTTCTCTGCGAGTTCAACTACCGTGTGCCCGAATACATCCTGGTACTTTGGCGGTTGTGGTCCCTTTGGAATAGACTTGAGTATCTCGCCCGTATCCTTGTTAAAGAGTCCCGGCGCGTGCCATTTCGTTTGGTCTTTCTCTGCCGGCTCAAACCCCTTGCCTTTTACGGTAACGCAATGAAGCAATTTCGGCCCCGGAATATCCTTTAAGTCATTAAGTATCTTGGTCAAGTGAATTACATCATGTCCATCTACAGGACCAAAATATCTGAAATTTAATGCTTCGAACAGATTGCTTTGTTTTAACAATGTCGCCTTAATGCCATTCTCTATCTTGGACACAATCTCCTGGGCATTCTTTCCAAACTTGCTCAGTTTTCCCAACAAGTTCCAAACATCATCTTTCACCTTGTTATATGTGTGGGAAGTTGTGATATCCGTTAAATACTCCTTCAAGGCGCCCACATTAGGATCAATGCTCATACAGTTATCATTCAGTATGACAATGAGATTCTTTCTTGCGTACCCAGCATGATTTAAACCTTCAAAGGCCAAGCCCGCTGTCATCGCACCGTCTCCGATAACGGCAATATGTTGCTTATCCTTTAAGCCCTTGAAGTCTGAAGCAACCGCCATACCTATCGCGGCAGAGATAGATGTAGAAGAATGCCCTACTCCAAACGTATCATACTCACTTTCTGTCCTATTTGGAAAACCGCTAATCCCTTTATAAACTCTGTTCGTATGAAAAATGTCCCGTCTACCTGTTAATATTTTATGACCATATGCCTGATGTCCAACATCCCACACCAACTGGTCATAGGGCGTGTTGAATATATAATGAAGCGCAACGGTGAGTTCTACCACCCCTAAACTAGCGCCGAAGTGTCCGCCTTTTACAGAGACAATATCAATAATATATTGCCTGAGTTCATCACAAATTTGAGGAAGGTCTTCTTCCTTAAATTTCTTTAAGTCCCGAGGATATTGTATTTGATCTAGAAGTTTGCCTGCCTTGATATCCATTTTTACCGGATTGAAATCAATGGATTTTTTGAGTCGAATGCAAAGGTACTAATTTAATAATTTCTATTTTTGCCCCCTATTTAACAATAAAAACTCCAAAATATTTTAATATGGAAGCAACAGCGGTAGTTGATCAATCTCAGATTCAAGATGTACTCAAGGAATTAGGAGTGCTTGACTTAAACAAAGGTGCCTGCACCGGAACGGAATGGCTGGACACCAGCGGAGACATAATCGAGTCATTTTCCCCAGGTGACGGAACACTTATTGCAAAGGTACAACAAGGCACTTGGGATGATTATGAAACAGTGGTTACAAAAGCCACCGAGGCATTTAAAACCTGGAGAACGATTCCTGCACCTAAACGAGGAGAGGTTGTAAGACAAATAGGTAATGCGTTGAGGGAGCAGAAAGAACCTCTAGGCAAACTGGTTTCATATGAGATGGGTAAAATTTATCAAGAAGGCCTCGGTGAAGTACAGGAGATGATTGACATATGCGATTTTAGCGTTGGGTTATCACGTCAGCTGCACGGTTTTACAATGCACTCTGAAAGGCCAAATCACAGAATGTATGATCAATATCATCCTCTGGGTGTTGTAGGAGTAATTTCCGCTTTTAATTTCCCTGTCGCAGTTTGGGCATGGAATGCGATGATTGCGATGGTGTGTGGAGATACCGTTATCTGGAAACCATCTTCAAAAGTAATGTTGTGCGCAATTGCCGTGTCCAATATCGTGTCCAAAGTCTTGAAAGAAAATGATATTCCCGAAGGCGTTTTAAACTTGATTGCCTCCAGTTCAAAGTACGTCGGTGACGACTTTTTAGCTGATAAGAGAGTCGCGCTAATCTCCTGTACCGGATCTACAAGAGTAGGCATAAGAGTGGCTCGAATTGTAGGTGAGCGCTTGGGTAAGACGATACTAGAACTCGGTGGTAACAACGCGATAATCGTCTCTGAAAAAGCTGATTTGGATTTGGTTTTACGTGCAACAATATTTGGTGCTGTAGGTACAGCTGGCCAAAGGTGTACATCAACTCGCCGACTTATTATTCAGGAATCCATATACGATACTTTGAAAGATAAATTACTGGCGTCTTACTCACAGCTCAACATCGGACATCCTATAAATGAAAAAACACATGTTGGTCCGCTAATCGATACCGGAGCAGTGAAGGATTTTCAGGACGCTATAGAGAAAGTCAAAGCAGAAGGCGGAACTATATTATGTGGCGGTGAAGTTGTTGAGGGCGAAGGCTATTCGTCTGGATGTTACGTTTACCCATGTATTGCCGAAGTTAAGAACAACTATCAAATTGTTCAAGATGAAACGTTTGCCCCTTTACTGTATCTGATTAAGTACAAGACTCTTGATGAAGCGATAGGTTATCACAATGATGTACCACAGGGTTTGTCATCAGCTATATTTACCAAGGATTTATTGGAAGCTGAAGCGTTTTTAGCGCATTGGGGTTCTGATTGCGGTATTGCCAATGTGAATATCGGAACTTCCGGGGCCGAAATAGGTGGTGCATTTGGTGGAGAAAAAGAAACAGGTGGAGGAAGGGAATCCGGATCTGACGCGTGGAAAGTATATATGCGTCGACAAACCAATACCATTAACTATGGTACAGAATTGCCCTTGGCGCAAGGCATAACTTTTGACGTTTAGTTGAGACAGTTAGAGGCAAAAAAGATGTATGCATATATTTTTATCTTTGCCCATTAATAAACAAAAACCAAACCACACACAGATGAAAAAGCTATTTATACTATTTTTTATTCCCGTAATCTTTCTTATTGTTAAATGTGGCTCCGGAGAAGGAGGAGCAGATGGAGATGACAGAGACAATGCTGCTGAACAAACAGTAAATATTGGGAA
>NVRZ01000044.1 GCA_002401055.1 Bacteroidota bacterium | reverse complement strand
CAAACCTTCCAAACATGACTTCAGTCTATTTGTACCCCTCTCTTGGATTTTTTGAAGGAACATTTATAAGTGTTGGCCGAGGAACTGATAAACCATTCCAACTGATTGGACATCCTGACATGGAGAACAGCAACTACACCTTTAAACCAAAGAGCGTTCCTGGAGCGAAAGATCCGCCATTCAAAAACAAGGTCTGTAAGGGCCACGATCTTTCAAAATTTGGCGACTTAATCTTAAAAGGCTACGGTAAGATATATTTGTATTGGTTAACTGGGGCGTACAAGGACTCCCCTGACAAGGCTAACTTTTTTAATAACTACTTCAACAGCTTAGCCGGCAACTCTAAGTTGAAGCAACAGATCAAAGATCAGCTAAATGAAGATGTGATATCGAAAAGCTGGAAAGAGGATATTGATAGTTTCAAAAAAATCAGAAAGGGGTATTTACTCTATCCGGATTTTGAGTAGTCATTCAATTGCAATTCTGAGCAAAGCGAAGAATCTTACCTGTAAAAAAACTAGATTCTTCGCTTTGCTCAGAATTACGAGTCAGAGGTCTTCAATTTGTCCTCCCAGGATACTCCTTTAGAGCCACCTCTAGTGCCTCCATTGCCAATCTCAAAGAATCGGTATTCAACACATAAGCAATTCTAACTTCGTTCTTACCCAAGCCTTCTGTAGCATAAAATCCCGAAGCTGGTGCCATCATGACTGTTTTGCCCTCATGTGAGAAGTCTTCCAACAGCCACTGGCAAAACTTATCGCAATCGTCAATTGGTAATCTGGCAATCACATAAAATGCGCCACTTGGATTGGGGCAAAAAACACCTTCCATTTTATTCAGTGTTTCAACTACCAAATCCCTTCTTATTAAATATTCCTCTCTAACCTCACTAAAGTAGGAGGCTGGTGTAGCCAGCGCAGCCTCAGCAGCGATTTGTCCAAATGACGGCGGACTCAATCGAGCTTGAGCATATTTCAGCACCGTGCTCATCAATTTTTTATTTCTTGAAACAATTGTTCCAACTCTAGCGCCACACATACTATAACGTTTGGACACGGAGTCGATTAGTACCACGTGCTCGTCCAGATCTTTGAGATTCATGGCCGAGAAGTGTTCCTTTCCGTCGTAGCAAAACTCTCTGTAAACTTCGTCCGCGAAGAGGTAGAGGTCATGCTTGATTACCAATTCCCTTAAAGATTCCAATTCATCTTGCGAATACAAATATCCTGTAGGGTTGTTGGGGTTGCAAAGCATAATTGCTTTGGTTCTAACATTAATTGCCTTTTCAAATTCGTCGATATTTGGAAGTGAAAAGCCATCATCTATCTGAGCAGTGATTGGTGTCACTTTTACACCCGACATAGTCGCAAATCCATTGTAATTGGTATAAAATGGCTCCGGAATTATTACTTCATCACCTGGGTTGAGGCATGACATTAAGCCGAAAATAATTGCTTCCGAGCCAGCGGTCGTTACCAATATTTGCTCATAAGAAACTTCAATACCTACGCTATGATAATAATCCGCCAATCCTCTGCGATAGGATTCATTTCCTGCGGAATGACTGTATTCAATTACTTTATCGCTTAGATTTCGAATTTTATCCAATGCAATCTTCGGTGATTCAATATCAGGCTGCCCGATATTCAAATGATATACTTCTAATCCTCTGGCTTTGGCAGCTTCAGCGTACGGTACCAATTTTCTTATTGGCGATTCTGGCATTGATTTACCTCTATCAGATATGTCAGGCATGCTTCAAAGTTAGTGGTAGATAAAGATTGAAAAGAGAAACTATTTCTTTTTGTTTTCAGAGTTGTCCACCATGAGTTTAAATCTAATTTTATCAGGAGAATCAGATGAATTAGAGTGAATTTCCAAAATTCTATCCTGCCATCCTATTAGCGTTTTTGTATTGATACTGACGTGAATTGTATCGGTGTTGCCTGGCAGAATGGGATAAGCAGGCCAGCTTGGTTTTGTGCAGCTACACGCTACTTTAATATCACTTATTATCAGAGGAGTAGTGCCCTCATTGGTAAAAGGGTATGAAATATTCAATATTTCACCAACCTTGGTCTTAGGAAGCTTTAGTACTTTTTTTTCAAACTTGAAAGATGGCGCGGTGCTTTGGCCAAAACCAGCAGTAGCTATTAAGGAAAATAAGAGAATGAAAACCGTTTTGTTCATCATAGCGCAAAAAAAAGAAGCAGCGAGCTGCTTCTTTAATCTATTAAGTAATACCTGAGAACTTCAGACTTTATTATTGATTTTTCTCCAGTGGAGTTGCACCTTCTGTCGCCTTCTTAACTGGCATAGTCTCGTCTGTAGCAACTACAGGCTTTGGCTTAACTGTTCCTTTGATGGTTAATCGCTTACTAGCTGTTGTAGCATTAGAGCTAATAGTAACAGATTTGGTGAATTTACCCGGGCGATTTGTAGCGTATTTAACCTTGATCTTTCCTTGTTGTCCAGGCATAATTGGCTCCTTGGGCCAGGTAGGAACAGTACATCCACAAGAGCCTTTAGCTCTTGTTATAATTAATGGCTCTTTACCAGTGTTAGTGAAAACAAATTCTCTCATTCCATCTCCATTGTAATCAATAGTTCCATAGTCAATAACGTCCGACTCAAATTTGATCTCGGGAGCATTGGGGTTAGCCGGAGGAACTACTACAGCAGTTGGTTGGGCGCCAGTCGCCGAGGCTGATGTAGACTTTGCTTGAACTGGAAGAATTTCTACTTTTTTGTCTCCTTGAGCGCTTGCAGAAAACACGATGCTACCTGCAAAAACTAAAGATAATATCAACTTTTTCATATCCTGAACTTTTAAATATTGTGTTTGAGTTATACTTCAGACAAAATTAGCGCAATAAAATATAAAATGCAAATAAGCCCAAAGACATAACTTATTCAATTGATTCGCTTAATTTTACAGCCAAAATCATGCCACAAGCCAGAAAATAAACGAGTTCTTCCCAATTTTATTATGGATATTCCCAAACACTACGACCCTTCCAAAACTGAGGATAAATGGTATTCTAAATGGATGGAGCGTGGGTATTTTCGATCTGTCCCTGATGATCGAGAGCCATTTACTATTGTCATTCCTCCTCCTAATGTCACGGGCGTACTTCACATGGGGCATATGCTTAATAATACCATTCAGGATATACTTGTTAGACGAGCGAGAATGCAAGGTAAAAATGCGCTTTGGGTTCCAGGAACTGACCATGCTTCAATTGCTACAGAAGCCAGGGTGGTTGCTCAATTGAAAGAGGAAGGCAAAGTGAAGTCTGACCTGACCAGAGAAGAGTTCCTGGAAAAGGCCTGGGCATGGAAGGAAAAACACGGCGGAATCATTCTTGAACAGCTCAAAAAATTAGGTGCTTCATGTGACTGGGAAAGAACAAGGTTCACCATGGAACCCAAGTTATCGGAGGCTGTTATCAAAGTATTTGTTGACCTACACAAGAAGGGCCTAATTTATAGGGGCATAAGGATGGTCAATTGGGATCCTAAGGGACAAACTGCGGTTTCCGATGAAGAGGTGATACACAGGGAAGTTGAGGCAAATTTGTATCATGTCAAATACAAAATTGAAGATTCTGAGGAATGGCTTACAATTGCCACAACTCGGCCCGAAACGATATTGGGTGACACCGCTATTTGCGTTCATCCACAAGACAAGCGATATCAACATCTAAAAGGGAAAAAAGCACTTGTGCCTCTTATCGGTAGGGCCATACCGATTATTTTTGATGAGTATGTAGATATGGAATTTGGAACTGGTGCGTTAAAAGTTACCCCGGCGCATGATATAAACGATTATGAATTGGGTGTAAGACACAAGCTCGAGACCATTGATATATTGAATGACGACGGTACGCTCAATGAAAAAGCTCAATTGTTCGTAGGTGTAGATCGCGATATTGCAAGAAAGAGTATTTGTAAACAGCTCGAGGCAGAAGGGTATCTGGTAAAAACTGAAACTCTGAAGCACAGCGTTGGTTTTTCTGAGAGGACAGATGCCGTAATCGAGCCGAAGTTATCCATGCAATGGTTTTGCAAAATGGAAGAGATGTCCAAGCCTGCCCTTGAGCATGTGATGAACGATGATATCAAGTTTTACCCACCCAAGTTCAAGAATACTTATAAGCACTGGATGGAGAATGTGAGGGACTGGTGCATCTCACGTCAGCTGTGGTGGGGACAACAGATCCCAGCATATTATAATAAAGATGGGGTAATATTTGTTGCTGAATCCAGAGAGGAGGCAGAAAAATTAGCCGGAACAGCAGAATTAAGGCAGGATGAGGATGTGTTGGATACCTGGTTTTCTTCTTGGCTTTGGCCAATCTCTGTCTTTAATGGAATTCTTGATCCCGATAATGAAGACATCAAATATTATTATCCCACCAATGATCTGGTAACGGCTCCTGAGATTCTTTTCTTTTGGGTGGGTCGGATGATCATGTCAGGCTATGAGTATCGAGGTGAATTGCCATTTAAGAATGTCTATCTAACAGGGATTGTTCGAGATCAGAAGCGTCGAAAAATGTCGAAATCTTTGGGCAACTCTCCAGACTGCCTTGAGTTGATGAAGACCTTTGGCGCAGATGGCGTTAGGGTGGGGATGCTTTTTTGCTCACCTGCAGGGAACGACCTCTTGTTTGACGAGGCTCTTTGCGAGCAGGGTAGAAATTTCTCGAATAAAATATGGAATGCATTCAGGTTGGTAAAAGGGTGGGAGGTCAGTGATTCTATATCTCAGCCTGAAGAATCTATTGCCGCGAGTAAATGGTTTGATGCAAAGCTGAATCAGACAATCTCAACTATCGATGATCACTTCTCAAAATTTAGAATGTCTGATGCTTTGATGTCAGTTTATAAATTGATTTGGGATGATTTCTGTTCCTGGTATTTGGAGATCATCAAGCCGGCTTATGAGCAGCCCATTGACAAATCTACTTATGACGAGGCGATAGGATATTTAGAATATCTAATGAAACTATTGCATCCTTTTATGCCATTTATTAGTGAAGAAGTGTGGCATCTCATCATAGAAAGAAAAGATGGGGAGGATTTAATTGTAGCTGAATGGCCAAATGCTCAAACTGTTAACGATCAGCTGTTAGGTGATTTTGAACGGGTTGTTGAAGTGGTAACAGCTGTGCGTAATGTTCGGAAAAAGAAGAATATACTGCCCAAGGATAAGCTTGATTTGATTGTTAAAGAGAGCAAGGATGTAAATAACTCAATGGATAGTGTAATCGTTAAGCTTGCGAACTTAAATGGAGTAACCTTTACAAAGGATAAACCTGAGAATGCGGAATCCTTGGTAATCGGGTCTACGGAGTATTTCATTCCTTTGGCAGAGTCCATAGATGCTGAAGCAGCCTCTGGGAATCTAGAGGAAGAGCTCAAGTACACGCGCGGTTTTTTGATTTCTGTAAGCAAGAAATTGGAAAATAAAAAGTTCGTTGACAATGCTCCAGCAGAAGTGGTGGAGAGGGAGAAAAAGAAACAATCGGATGCAGAAGCGCGAATTAAAGTTCTTGAACAACAGCTATCGAACCTGAACTGATCTACCAATCAGTGTTTTACCAACTTGCCAGTCTTGCTCTCTCCTTCAGACGTGAATCTGTAAAAGTAAATACCGGCAGCGAGATTGGTTAAATTGAAATCGACACTGTGATTACCACTGGGTTTTTGTTCATTCACTAGCGTTATAATTTTTTTGCCTTCTTTATTATAAACTTCCAGTCTGACATCACTCTCCTTCTTGAGATTAAAAGAAAAGGTTGTGAAGTTTTCAGCAGGATTGGGATAGGCAATCAAATCAAATGAGTGATCCTCTCTAGCCTTGTTAATTTCGTCTTTAACTGAAACCCATCCACTCGTGTCCTGATAAAGATGAGTTGAGTAAACTCCATTGCCGTGTGTTCCTAATACTACGAATCCATCAGACTGCCTGTAATCAATCATGTCAACCACTACATTGCCTATTACATCGTCCGATTCTGGCATCCACAGTGTAGTATCGCTATATATTGTATCTATTATTGATCCCAATGTATCAGCATCCAACTTGTTGGTTGAGAAAAGCCCTACACTTGTTCCCAGAAGGTAAAGAGTCGTATCTGCCATGGGTATAATCTTGGCCCACCTACAAGACGGCCCATCCCCCAAATGCAAAGCAAGGCCAATCGGTAGTCCTGTTTCAAGATTACCGCCAACTCGCCCCCACGAGGCGCCACCATCTTCAGAATAAAACAAGCTATAGACCTTATAATTTGAATAAACCACCAATACTTTATCTGCATCCCGTGGGTCTACAGCAATGCAACTTGTGTACCCACCGTAATTAATATTATTGGTGACTTCATAAGCAGTAGGATTCGCTGAGTTAGCGTTGTCAATTCGAAAAATTCTGTTGTTGTATGTGCCAAAATATACTCTGCTGGAAGGATTTGCTTTAGAACATGCGATTGTGGTTATATAATCTTGGAAATCGCCGCCACTATCCGGATCGCCTAAACTCGGAATATTAAACTTCGACCACCCGGTACTAATAGTATCCCACTCATTTGTTAAAGGTATAGAGCTCAAACTGTCGTTTCTCCACACATCATAAAATTGTGTCAGATACATAATGTTGTTATCGCTTGGATCTAACAAAAACGGATTAATAAAAATGTAATCGTACTGAGCCAAAGAGTCATTCAGTATAGGATCCATTCTGTTGAAAGCGGTTGGTACACCGTTAACATCCAGCGCGGTTTTAACCATCTTTCCATTTTGCCTTGAGAAATAATAATTTTCGCCACCATCACTAACCGCGCAATATGACCCATCACCAGCAGAGGGCATGGTCCATGCAATGGATGGATCTGATGACTTGGTCCACCATGTTCCATTGTCCTGTAAACCACCGAAAATTACATCGCTGTTAGCCGGGCCATGGTCGATTGCGATGGTATAGAACTGACTTGTGGTATAACCGTTGTTTAAATCCGTCCATGCAACAGATGTTGCCATACAATTATTTGTAATGAATACACCACCGTCCGTAGACGATAACATCTTGTTGGGGTTAGATGAGATGAACAATACCATGTGATTGTCCGGATGATGGTTTGGATAGACATCGTAAAAAGGTATAGTTGATCCTGGGCCGTAACCTCCAATATGTTTAGTGTTATTTTGAGAAGTAAATCCATCTGTAGATCGATAGAGATTGGTGCCCCCGATAAACACTGTGTTCGAGTCGTCTGGCTTAACCGCAACAACCAGGTTGTATCCTCCCTGAGCATTAAAATTGTCAATTGGTGATGGTCCGCTATTGGGAATGTTCGCAGATAAATCTGTCCAGGTGCCATTGCCACCTGCACCATCGGCAGTTAGATAACGGTATTTCCAAAGGCTGTTCCAATCATTTCCTCCAAAGAACACGCTGGATTGTTGTCCGTAGTTTGGGGTTTGAGCCAGAAAGTAAACGACATTTTCGTCTTGTGGATCAATCGCCAGAACTGTTCGGTCGTGTTTGGGAGGCCAGCCACTTCCGCTGCTGATGTTTGTCCAGGTAAGCCCATGGTCCATCGATCTGAATATTCCTTTGTTGGCTGCACCGTCACTAACTGTAAAATAGGCAACACCTGTAGAACTCACGGCAATATCAGTAATAATCTGACTGGTTATCACGCCAAGACTTAGGGGCTCAGTCCAGGTTACCCCACCATCTTCGCTCCTGAACAGCTTGCTTTCGGTAGTTGCATAAACAATATCCAAAGAGTCTATTGAAGGATCAACTGCCATTCTCCAAATCAGATCCCATATGCCGCCAACTTGAGGTGTTCCGGAAACCGTAGAGCTAAGAGTGTCCCAGGTTATCCCTCCATCCGTTGATTTATACACTCCATTGCCGTAGTAATAACCGGAAAAAGACTTGCTGGCAGAATTCCCAGATCCTTCTCCTGAGCCATAATACCAAACATTTGTTTTTCCAGAGCGACTATCCTGAACAATGGTGGTGATGCTATGATGTTGTTCTTTAGAAGTGACTTTGGTCCAGTTCAATCCCTGATCAACAGATCTCCACAGGCCCGATGAAACTCCACCTGCTAAAATTACATTCTCGTTGGTGACATCAATTGCCATGGCTCTTGTTCGCCCACCTACGTTGGGTGGCCCCATTGATTTCCACACATGCGAGGAGGCTTTTTTGCTCTTGAACTTCGAACGTAGATTTTCAACCCACTTGAGCTCCCTTTTTCGCATGCCCTCGGGAATTTTTCCAGTTGCCGGATCAGCAAGTTTTGCCAATTCGTATTCAAGCCTAGAACTCTGCAAATTTTTGCCTTTCTGAGCAAAGGGTGTCTCTGAAAAAAGTGGCAGATGCATGGATTGATAGGTGTCGTACGTCTTCAACGAATTCTGAGGCTCCACAACAATTAGCATCATCACAATGGCCAAAGCCATTCCGGATGCAATTGAAATCCTCTTAATCATTGAATTATCCATTTCCCCTTTTTACTAAGATACTAAATTTAAAGATTTATCGGAAGTATTGTACGCTTGTTACCTGATTAATCTATCTTCTGATATCCTGTAACTTTGTACGTGATTGCTTCTTGATCTCCCCTCGAGTACGTGAGAAAAGTGGCTGCAAATCTATCATTTATTTTCAAGCCAGCATATGAGGCGGCCATTCCTGGGAATAAGGCCTCTCCCGTTTGAACTAGGGAGCAGGAGAAGAATACTTTTAATTCAGCTCGTCCGTGAACACTGTTGTGGCATTCCATACCTCTATTAACGACTCTGTCTATTCGAACTCTGGCGTAACATGGAACATTGGCACAAGGATCATTGACGTCCTTCTCATTTAAATCAGGTAATATTTCAAGAATAGTAGCATGAGCGTAACATCCTTTTACGGATCGCGGTGAGTTGGGAATTGTTTTCTTTATTTCGCTATTGTTTACAGTCTGTGCTATTTTGCCCGCGCTACAACCATATTCAATTGCTATGATTAACAATAATAGAACGAGAGGGTATAAGCGCATTTGTATCAGGTATTATTTGTAAATATAGATAATATCCTGCGCTACACATCTTGTTAAGTATGCTTATAAAGGCTAAATTTGTGCATGGCTACTAAAAAAGCTTCCCCTTATATTCCAAAGAATAAAATTCGCATTGTAACGGCGGCTTCCTTGTTTGATGGGCATGATGCGGCTATCAACATAATGAGAAGGGTAATTCAGGGTTCTGGAGCTGAAGTTATTCATCTTGGGCACGATCGTTCTGCACAAGAAGTAGTTGAATGCGCTATACAGGAAGATGCGCAGGCCATCGCCATGACTTCTTATCAGGGAGGACACACCGAATATTTCAAATACATGTATGATCTTCTTAAAGAAAGAGGAAGTAGTCATATAAAGATTTTTGGAGGAGGAGGAGGAACTATTTTGCCAGATGAGATAAAGGAATTGCAAGAATATGGTATTACAAGGATTTATCATCCGGATGATGGCAGGACCATGGGCTTGCAAGGAATGATAGACGACCTAATGAAGAGGGCAGATTTCCCAGTTGGCCACAACTTAAATGGAGAGCCTTCAGCCATTTCTGAGCAAAACCCTGCGATCATTGCGAGGCTTATTTCAGGAGCTGAGAACTTTCCTAAAGAGAATAGAGAAGTACTGAAAAGGATTCAAGATGTGGCAAAGGAGGTAAATACTCCGGTGGTAGGAATAACTGGTACAGGCGGATCAGGAAAATCCTCATTAGTCGACGAAATGGTGCGCAGATTCCTGGTTGACTTTCCTAAGAAAACTATCGGGATTATATCGGTGGATCCATCTAAGCGTAGAACTGGAGGAGCCTTGTTGGGCGACAGGATCAGGATGAACAGCATTTTTAGTCCACGTTGTTACATGCGATCCCTAGCGACGAGGCAGAGCAATCTTGCCGTTTCTAAACACGTTCAGGAATCTATTGACATATTAAAAGCCGCCAAATTTGACTTAATTATTCTAGAGACCTCCGGAATTGGTCAATCAGATACTGAGATCATTGATCATTCAGATGTGAGTATGTATGTGATGACTCCTGAGTATGGCGCGGCTACCCAGTTGGAAAAAATTGACATGTTGGACTATGCAGATATAATTGCACTTAACAAGTTCGATAAAAGAGGTGCAATGGATGCCTTAAGAGACGTAAAGAAGCAATACAAGCGGAACAGGCAACTGTTTGATATGAAAGACGCTGAGGTACCTGTATTTGGTACCATCGCAAGCCAGTTTAATGATCCGGGTACAAATACACTGTACAAGAAGCTCATTGAGACGATTACCGAGAAGACAGAGGCTTACTTTATAAGTCGTATCGAGTCAACGGAGGAGCTGAGTGAGAAGATATACATTATCCCTCCCAAGCGCGTGAGATACCTCAGTGAGATTTCGGATGCGGTTAGAAACTACAACGAATGGGCAGAGGATCAGAGGAAAATTGCTCAAGATCTTTATGCGTTAAATCTTTCTATTGATGCGTTGAAGAGAGAGGGGAATATGAAAGTTGTAAAAGAGCTTGAAGCGAGCTACAAAAAAATGGTGAAAACGCTGGACTCGAGCAACTACCAGATCATAAAGGAGTGGCCAAAGAAAGTGGCAAGGTACAAGAATGAGATATACACTTTCAAGGTAAGGGATAAGGAAATCAATATAAAGACACACACCGAGTCCTTATCGCATACCAAGATTCCAAAAATCTCACTACCCACGTATAAGGCATGGGGCGATATACTCAAGTGGAATTTACAGGAAAATGTACCTGGAGAATTTCCATTTACCTCTGGTGTTTTTCCATTTAAACGAGAGGAAGAAGATCCCACTCGCATGTTTGCTGGTGAAGGAGGTCCGGAGCGGACCAACAAGCGATTTCATTATGTGTCGCTCGATATGCCGGCAAAACGACTTTCAACAGCTTTTGACAGTGTAACGCTGTATGGTAGGGACCCTGAAACGCGTCCTGATATCTATGGTAAGATTGGCAACTCCGGGGTAAGTATATGTTGCCTTGATGATGCCAAAAAGCTGTACAGTGGTTTTAATTTATGTGACCCAAAGACATCTGTATCGATGACAATTAATGGCCCGGCTCCTATGTTGTTGGCTTATTACATGAATACCGCTATCGATCAGCAATGTGAATTGTATATCAAGGAAAAGGGCATTGAAAAGCAGGTGAATAAGAGGATTGATGTCATCTTTAAAAAGAAAAAAACGAAGCGACCTACCTACAATGGAAAACTTCCAAAAGGAAATGATGGATTGGGCTTAATGCTGCTTGGAGTAACGGGCGATCAAGTACTTCCGGTAAACGTGTATAACAAATTGAAGAAGAAGGCATTATCTTTAACAAGGGGCACCGTTCAGGCAGATATATTAAAGGAGGATCAGGCGCAGAATACCTGCATCTTTAGCACGGAGTTTGCACTGCGATTAATGGGTGATGTACAGTCTTATTTCATTGATCACAGCGTAAGGAATTTTTATTCTGTTAGTATCAGTGGCTACCACATTGCAGAGGCTGGATCGAACCCGATCACGCAGCTTGCATTCACCTTGGCAAATGGTTTTACCTATGTTGAGTATTACGCAAGTCGGGGTATGGATGTTGACAAATTCGCACCCAATCTTAGCTTTTTCTTTAGTAATGGCATAGACCCAGAATACGCGGTAATAGGTAGGGTGGCCAGAAGAATTTGGTCCAAGGCCATGCGGGAGAAGTACAAGACAGGTAATAGGAGTCAGAAATTGAAATACCACATCCAAACCAGTGGTCGCTCATTACATGCCCAGGAAATTGGTTTCAATGACATAAGAACCACTTTACAGGCGCTTTATGCTATCTACGACAATTGTAACTCTCTGCACACCAATGCCTATGACGAGGCGATCACCACACCGACTGAGGAAAGCGTTAGAAGAGCGATGGCGATTCAGTTGATCATCAATAAGGAGTTGGGCTTATCCAAGAATGAGAATCCTATTCAAGGGAGCTTTATAATTGAAGAGCTAACAGATTTGGTAGAGGAGGCAGTAATGCTAGAATTTGACAACATCACCGAAAGGGGTGGTGTACTTGGAGCCATGGAGACCATGTACCAGCGAGGTAAAATACAGGAGGAGAGCCTTTACTACGAAACCCTGAAGCACTCTGGTGAATTACCATTGATTGGCGTTAATACCTTCCTGAGTGCGGATGGCTCACCAACTATTCTGCCCAAAGAGGTGATAAGAGCCACTGAAGTTGAAAAGAAATACCAGATTAGTATGGTAGATGAACTGAAGAAACGCAACAGCGCCGAGTCTGGTGAGCATTTGTCGATTCTTAAAAAGATCGCAGTGCAAAATGACAACCTCTTTGAAGCACTCATGGAGGCATGTAAGTATTGTTCGCTGGGGCAGATTACAGAGACTTTGTTTGGAGTCGGTGGGCAGTATAGACGGAATATGTAAGGTTGGTTTTCAGTTGACAGAATTTGGTTCACGGTTCTTCATCACGACTCTTCCCAATACCCATTACTTTCTGCCTATTTTAGTTTGCCAAAATCTTCCTTTTTCTGACGAATAGTTTGAATTGGGTTATAATTTTTCTTTTTATAATGATCTAACTATTGCGTAAGCCACATGCTTCCAATTATTTATCAACCTATATAGTGAATAAGTTTCTACTGAATTTGTTATTCTATTAACGAACAATTACTATTATTGCCGTATTCAAACTTAATTAATAACTAAAACATAAAATCATGGCTGAAGGAAGATGCATGAAATGCAAAAAACAAGTAGAGATTCAGAACGTTGAAGAAGTCGTTATGAAGAACGGTATGAAGGCTGCAAAAGGAACTTGCGGTACTTGTGGAACAAAAGTATTTAGGATTTTGGGTAAGGCGTAGTTATACGTTAACACCACATTCTATTGCCCCTCGTATCAGTGCATTTATAATGTTCTGACGGGGGGTTTTTTGTGCAATTTTTCGACCGGGTGTAACTACTGAAGCGACTACTTCCTAAAATGATTCATATATTTCAGACCCTTCTCTACGTACTTTGGATCATGGGTAGCAGGAATTCCATCTGCTGGAAAAAGTCTGCCTGAATTATGATAGTGGAAAGCGTCTTTGAATCTTTTCTGTTCTAATAAATGCCCATATTCCATCTGAATCCACTTGGCTCCCCAGTCGAGGGCATCTTCTCCACGTATGTCATTAATCAAGACATTTAATTGCAGACATTTATATCCCATGAGTTGAAACGGTCCCCAGGATCTGGATAAATTCTTTAATGCGGCATCTGAGGCGTCATGTAATATTTCATGGGTTACCTTCTCGTAATACCTGCCTTTTGTGCTTCGTACATTTTTTAATTTACGGAATATGTGCTTTTCAAATCGAGGCTCCACAGGCTTGTTGCCGGAACACTCAAGTACAACCAGGGCTTTTAAATAATTAGCAGGCAGTCCATACTTGACTGCAACTTCTTCTATTTCCTGGCCGTAGTTGAGGTCTGTAAGTTGAGTTGCATTCAATCCGATCGTTGAAGGCTTCTCAATATAAACTTCAAGTTGCTTCTGCACTTTATCCAAAAGATGTAGAATCCGTTCATTCTGAAGCAGCTCGTACCCAGCAAAAACGGTAAGAATAACAATGCTGCTGAGCAATGAAAACCCGATAATTTTCTTTTCTTGCTTCTTCATTTAAAAGGCGGGCAACCTAGATTATTTTTGAATTAGACGTAAGATAGTCAGGTTGGTTGCGGCCAACAAGTATAAAACACAATTTAGTGATTTGGAAACCTCCCTTTAACTCAGCGTGTAATCAACACTGATATTGGTGCTCAACACCTTTGAAATAGGGCAATTCTCTTCTGCATCCTTTACTGATTTGGCAAATGTATCCTCATCAATTCCTGGTACTGACGCGTTTAATGTAATCTGTGATGACGTTATTGCTCCATCGTCAAGCGTTACCTCACATTTAGCTTCTAGTTTATCTGGAGTATACCCAGCAGCTCCTAATATAAAGCTAAGCTTCATTGCGAAACAACCGGCGTGTGCGGCAGCAATTAATTCTTCCGGATTAGTTCCTGATCCTTCTTCAAACCTCGATGAAAAGGAGTAGGGTGTATTGTTTAAAATTTCTGATTGTGAGGAAAGATTGCCTGAGCCTTCTTTCCCGCTTCCTTCCCAGATAGCAGTTGATGTTCTCTTCATGATAAAATAATAAATTTTACGAATGATTCTTATTCCGATATAACAAACTTTCCGCTTGCAATGTATTCACTTCCATTGAGTTTGTAAAAATACATTCCGCCAGGGAGTTCACCTCTTTTTATTGTAAGCTCATTAGATTTTTGATTTGAGTAACGTCGGACTATTTTTCCTGAGGCATCAAATATATCCACGCTATAGAATCCAATGTTTTTTCGTTTAATTATTAATGTGGTAAAATCATTAAACGGATTGGGACTTATGCTAACTTGCATCCCTGGTACAGAACCTAGCGGATTTAATACGGAGTTCGGATTATTTCCACTTGTATCCGGAACAAAACTTGAATCTGTTGCACTCCTATAGATTACGTCACCTGTTTCTTGATCCTGCCACACAATATGAAATGTTCCGTCAGCATAGGCAATATCAGGACTTTGCTGGCTTCCGGTTGTGGAAATATTAACGGTGTCAAAATTATCTACTAATCCTGCAGTTCCAGCCAATGAGCTAGCGAATAATACGTCAGTATTTCCAAAATTGGTGTGTTGAAGCACAACTCCTAACATACCTGGCTCACCATCCATTCTTGAGTAGTTTTGATAATTAGCCACTGGCATAACGCTGCTTATCGTATTGTGATACAAGATTTGCGAGGTTCCGATATCATATGTACCCACATATACTTTAGATGCACCCCCATCTCCTGAACTCATCCAGGTAGAATGAATTGTATTTCCAGAGAAAATGAAATCAGGTCCTGATGATGGGCAGGAAAATATAATCCAATCTGTAGTATCAACATTTCCACTACCTGTAAAAGTCATGCCTTCGTCGTCTGAGTAAGCAAACCACATTTCCCGTAAATTGTTGTCATTGTTTCTAAACATTAATACGTGTCTTTGCCCTTCCGCTTTAATAGCCGCAGGACAGCAATCGCAAGCTTCTCCAGTTACTAAAAGGCCAGCTTCAACATCTTTTTCAAAAGTATCGCCACCATCCATTGACTCTACTACCGTATATTGGGCGTCCATCCAGTTCGGGTCAAATTTCATGTATGAGAACACCGGATTCCCACCATCGGCAATGGCTACGGTAGGAAACCTCGCAAGGCTATCACCAATATTATCAATTCGGACGGTATCGTCAAAGGTTACGCCTCCATCGGTAGATCTTACTGAGTATACGCCGTTATCTGCTTCAGGTAGGACTTTTAATCCAATGAAAACGGTGTCTCCTGCAGCCTCAAACTCTGGTCCAGCCCAATATGAGGTAAATACATCGATGCTATCAGAGTGAATCTTCAGCGGTGCTGTAAATCCAGAGCCATTCCACTTTGCCGTATAAACAACGTTGTTTACATCGTCACCCCACATGATTATGGGTGTGTTGCCTGTTGTCAGAGCAATCCTGGGCCTTACATTATTATAAGAACTTCCGCCTGTTACCGGAAATTCTGCCGACCATGTCAAGGTTTGCGCATTGACCGAAAAACTAAAGCTAAGAGTCAGAATAAATAATAGATATTTCATGGGTTTCAATTTGGTTGTTTCAAAGATAGTTGATTATGATTTAATGAGTAATTATGACACGAGATCTTGAAAGTACCCGGTTTCCTTCTACTATTTGCAAAATATAGGTGCCAGCGGGCAAGTTCTTTGTATTTATACTTTGCTTTATTATGCCTCCTGAGTTTTCAAGTATATACTCTTTAACAACTGAGCCGAGCAAATTCAACAATACGATGCTCACATTTCTTCCTTTTGGGTTTTCCAACTGGATCGACACCATTTCGTTAGCAGGTTGAGGATAGATAGATATTGATGAAGTAATTACATCTCTCTTCAAGTTACTGGTTGAAGTTATGATGCTACAAGTGTCAATTTTTGACCGCAGCGCAGCCATACCTATTGAAGCTGTCAAACCCCAAAAAATGGTGGTGTCCGAACAAACTACTCCATATTGAGGCCATCCGGGAAAGGAAAACCAACTCATGTAGTTGCTCGTAATTAAATTGCCGTTGCCTTGTTTGCCGCCGCTAGGATAAGTCACGTTATACTGAATCGCAAAGGAATCCAAGACCGCGTCATCATCACGATCGGAAATCCCGAGCACTATAAGATCGGAGCTTCCAGATCCATAATCCTGATAAAGCTGTTCAATTTCCGGTGTATACGTTTGGCATGGAACACAAGCAGCAAAGAAAAAATCAAGTAACACAGTTTTTCCGTTTCCAAGCAACGAATATAAATTCCACGAAACACCTTCTGTG
>NVRZ01000043.1 GCA_002401055.1 Bacteroidota bacterium | reverse complement strand
GCTATTGATGTTAAAAGAGGGCTGCCCAGAATTAGAGAACAATGGATACTAGACAGGAAAGATGTAGAACAATTGCCTGGTATCACTTCCTCGTATGGTAGAGAACGTCTTGAAAGCAGTGAATTGAAACATCTTCGCTTTGAGCACTTAAAAAATCCTTTGAGAGCCAAAAAAGGCAAAAATGTAAGCCAACTTCACTATGCCCGAAAAGGGATTATCACTCCTGAAATGGAATATATTGCCATTAGAGAGAATCAAAAACTAGACTCGGTAAAAGATGCTGGCATCCAACATCCTGGCGAAAGCTTCGGTGCCAACACACCAAAGAGTTTAATAACTCCCGAGTTTGTACGTAAGGAAATTGCGGAAGGAAGGGCAATCATTCCCTGTAATATTAACCACCCAGAAAGCGAACCTATGATCATCGGTAGAAACTTCCTGGTGAAAATTAATGCCAATATTGGGAATTCTGCGGTTACTTCAAGCATTGAGGAAGAGGTGGAAAAGGCCGTTTGGGCATGTAGATGGGGAGCTGACAATATCATGGACCTCTCTACTGGCAAGAATATTCACGAAACGCGAGAATGGATAATCCGGAATTCCGCTGTTCCAGTTGGAACAGTTCCAATCTATCAAGCTCTTGAAAAAGTAAACGGAAAAGCGGAGGATCTATCCTGGGAATTGTACCGAGATACTTTAATCGAACAAGCTGAACAAGGAGTTGACTATTTTACTATCCACGCTGGTGTTTTATTAAGATATGTGCCAATGACCGCAAAACGAGTGACAGGCATCGTTTCTCGGGGAGGGTCAATTATGGCCAAGTGGTGCCTGGCTCATCACCAGGAAAGCTTCTTGTACACTCATTTTGAAGAAATATGCGAAATCATGAAGGCATATGATGTTGCATTCTCGTTGGGAGACGGCCTCAGGCCCGGCTCACTTGCAGATGCGAATGACGAGGCTCAGTTTGCTGAACTCGAAACCCTGGGTGAGTTAACTAAAATAGCATGGAAGCATGATGTTCAAGTAATGATAGAAGGCCCTGGCCACGTTCCTATGCAAATGATAAAAGAGAATATGGACAAGCAACTGGAAACATGCGGTGAAGCGCCTTTTTATACATTGGGACCTCTTACGACGGATATAGCACCAGGGTATGATCACATTACCTCAGGTATTGGAGCGGCCATGATTGGTTGGTTTGGTACAGCAATGCTCTGCTATGTTACTCCAAAAGAGCACCTTGGATTGCCCAACAAAAAAGATGTTAAGGTTGGAGTAATTACCTATAAAATTGCCGCTCATGCTGCAGATCTTGCGAAAGGACACCCAGGCGCGTATATTAGAGATAACGCTATGAGCAAGGCCCGATTTGAATTTAGATGGAACGACCAGTTCAATCTCGCCTTGGATCCCGATACTGCCAGAGAGTTTCATGACGAAACATTGCCCGCAAACAACGCCAAGGTTGCTCATTTTTGCTCTATGTGCGGACCCAATTTCTGTTCAATGAAAATTTCGCAGGAGGTGCGAGAATATGCTAAAGAACATGGCATGAACGACAAAGAGGCACTTAATGCTGGAATGGAAGAAAAAGCCAAGGAATTTATTAATTCTGGTAGCAAGTTGTACGTTACAGCCGAGCCATCTGAATAAGAAAGTAATTGTTCTGATGAAAATAATCGTCATTTCAAGTGTTACGGGATTTCGCTCAGAAACCGGAGTGGTTAACGAACTATTTCATGAAGGACTTGAATTATTTCATCTCAGAAAACCTGACTTTTCAAGCAAACTACATAAGGAATACATTGAACTAATTGAACCGAGGTACAGAAATAGGATTGTACTTCACTCAAAGCACAAGCTAGCTCTGAGATTCAACATCAATAGAATTCATATCACCAAAAAATACAAAAAGAGAAAATTCAGAACCTGGCTAAGGGTTAAGTACCTAAGATCGAGAATTCCAGATTTAAAGATCAGCTCCTCATTTCATTCTATCGAGAGCATCAAATTGGATTCTTCGGAATATGAATACATTTTTCTGAGCCCAGTATTTGACAGTATTAGCAAGATAAATTATCTTGGCAAATTCCAAGGTGAAAAGATGCCTGAAATCCTGAGCAGCTTAACTCAAAATGTGGTAGCACTTGGCGGCATTGACACCAACACACTTGATCAAGTATACGATCTCAATTATGACGGCATGGCTATTCATGGGGCATTATGGAAAAGCGATAATCCAGTTCAAAAATTTAAAGAAATCCAACTAGCGTGCAAGCAAAAAAACATGTCCTTAGCATAGCTGGGCTCGATCCTTCTGCTGGTGCAGGGATTCTCAGTGACATTAAAACGTTTGAGGCGCACAAGGTATTTGGTCTTGGCGTGTGCTCCTGTATAACCTTTCAAAATGAGCTGAAAATAAATGGAGTATCCTGGATTTCTGCTGAGGAAATAATAAAACAGCTTGAGCCTCTGTTCGCGCAATATTTAATCGACTACGTAAAAATTGGCCTGATACAAAACGGTTCAACATTGGAAAATTTAACAAACTACCTCCTCAAAAAAAATCCGAAAATTAAAATTATGTGGGACCCCATTCTTCAAGCTAGTTCAGGATTCATTTTTCATGATGGGTTTGAACGAATATTCTTATATGAATTGAGCCAAAAACTATTTCTGATCACGCCCAATACCCAAGAGATAACTCGTTTAATGCCTGACGAGTCTACGGCTGGTGCTTGTGAGAAGTTAAGCAAGTATTGTTCGGTATTATTAAAAGGAGGGCACACCACAGAAGAGGATTGCACGGACCAATTATACACCAAAGGAATTATTACAAACATCAAATCCAAGAGGCTTCAGAGCGAAAAACACGGAACGGGATGTGTGTTGTCATCTTCAATCACAGCCAATTTAGCCAATGGCTTAACTCTAGAAGACGCATGCACATCGGCAAAACAATATGTATTTAAGTTTTTAGAAAGCGATCCGGGGTTAGTCGGACAACATTCATATGAGAATGCTAAAATCTATAGCTAAACTTCAATTTATTACCCAGGACATTCCTGGATTTAGCCATATTGAGCAGGTGGAAATCGCGTGCTCTGCCGGAGTGAGATGGGTACAGTTGAGAATGAAGGAAGCGACAGTAACCAAGTTTAAAGAAACTGCAATTGCCGTTAATCGGGTTTGCAAAAAGCACGAATCAGTATTCATTGTAAACGATAATGTGGATGTTGCGCTAAAAGTTCAAGCGGACGGAGTACACCTGGGCAAAAAAGATATGCTTCCCAGCAAGGCGCGCCTCATGATGGGTCTGAAGGCAATAATAGGGGGTACGGCCAATTCGTTAAGTGATATGTTATGGTGCACGGAAGAAGGATGCGATTATATAGGAGTTGGACCCTACCGTTTTACTTCTACCAAAAAGAATTTATCGCCAGTATTACAAAGTTGCGGAATGCTGGATCTCATTGAGGCCTATTCAATCTCTACAGATAATCCTGTTCCAATAATTGCAATTGGGGGCATACAACCTGACGATGTTCAAGAGTTAATTCAATCTGAATATCATGGTATTGCGGTATCAAGTGCAATTGCCAAGATTGAGAATCCAGCTATGGCAGTCGAAATATTTATAAATAATCTGAAACATGGAGTTACTACATATAGCTGACAAAACATTCAGCTCCCGATTGTTTACTGGAACTGGAAAGTTCGGTTCCAATCGTATTATGGAAGAGGCGCTTCTTGCTACGGGAACTGAGCTGGTAACTGTTGCACTTAAGCGCGTGGATCTCGATAAAGAGGACGATGATATCTTAACACATCTAAATCATGCTCATATAAATTTACTTCCTAACACCTCCGGTGTTAGGACGGCTAATGAAGCAATTCTCGCATCTCAACTAGCAAGAGAGGCACTACAAACAAATTGGATAAAGCTGGAGATACACCCTGATCCAAAATTTCTTTTACCCGACCCTATAGAAACTTTAAAGGCGGCAGAAGAACTCGTAAAGCTTGGTTTCGTTGTGCTCCCTTATTGCCACGCTGATCCGGTATTGTGCAAAAGGCTAGAAGAAGTGGGCACTGCTGCAGTTATGCCCTTGGGTTCTCCTATAGGAAGCAATCGGGGTCTAGACATGGAACCCATGCTGACGATCATTATCCAACAGGCCAATGTGCCTGTTGTTATAGATGCGGGAATCGGAGCACCTTCACACGCCGCCAAGGCTATGGAACTGGGTGCAGATGCTGTGTTGGTGAATACGGCCATTGCGGTTTCTGAAGATCCAACGACGATGGGTAAAGCTTTTAAAATGGCCGTCGAAGCGGGCAGGATGGCTTTTGAAGCAAGGCTAGGCAAAACTTCTTCAAAAGCAGAAGCGAGTAGCCCGCTAACCTCGTTTCTAGATCAATAGTGGTGAGTAGTTTCAGTTCTATATTTGATCAGAACTATTGGAATTCAGCCAAAGCAAACATCTACGCTAAAACTTCCGCTGACGTGGAAAACGCTTTGAAAAGAACTGTTCGAACGCTTCATGATTTCCAAGCCCTAATCTCACCAGCTGCAGCACCTTACCTGGAAGAAATGGCCCAGTTAAGCAACACCATCACAGCGAAAAGATTTGGAAAGACCATTCAGATGTTCATTCCTATGTACCTCAGTAATGAGTGCCAAAACATATGCACTTACTGTGGCTTTTCTCAAAATATAGATATTCCAAGAAAGACACTAAACGATCATGAAATCCTAAACGAAGTTGCGGTGATTAAATCACTTGGGTATGACCACATTCTGTTGGTAACGGGCGAAGCAAACCAAACCGTTGGCGTCAAGTATTTTCAGAACGCCCTGAAATTACTGCGTCCACACTTTTCACATATTTCTTTAGAAGTTCAACCCTTGG
The DNA here is from genome assembly GCA_002401055.1 of Bacteroidota bacterium. Classification (GTDB taxonomy): domain Bacteria; phylum Bacteroidota; class Bacteroidia; order NORP154; family NORP154; genus NORP154. Next base: position 11,833 of record NVRZ01000043.1, on the reverse strand, counting down.
ATCAGGAAGATTACGAATTGCTTACGCCATTTGGTTTAAACACCGTATTGGTGTACCAGGAAACGTACAATGAGGCGGAATACAAAACTCATCACCCAAAAGGGAAAAAATCAAACTTTTTTTACCGACTTGAAACACCGGACAGGCTTGGCAAAGCCGGAGTACACAAAATTGGACTAGGGGCTTTAATCGGACTTGAAGATTGGCGCACAGATAGCTTCTTTACGGCTCTCCATCTCGACTATTTGGAAAAGACATATTGGAAATCGAAATACAGCGTATCATTCCCAAGACTTAGACCTTGTGCAGGAGGAATTGACCTAAAAAGCAACATGACAGATAAAGAGCTGGTACAATTGATTTGCGCCTACAGGATTTTCAATGAAGAGGTGGAGCTCTCTTTGAGTACCAGGGAAAGCGAATCTTTTCGGAATAATGCAATCAAACTCGGTATCACAAATCTAAGCGCCGATTCCAAAACCAACCCTGGAGGTTACGCCAACACTGAAGATTCCCTTGAACAATTTGAAATATGTGATGAGAGAAGCGGGTCCACCATGGCCCAGGTCATCTCGGCACAGGGTTATGAACCAGTGTGGAAGGATTGGGATTCCGTACTACAGTAAACAATGATGCTGAGTAAAGAAGAACACAGCAGATACAACCGTCATATTATCCTTCCTGAAGTTGGATTAGAAGGACAGGAGAAGCTCAAGCTCTCAAAAGTATTGGTAGTTGGTGCTGGTGGTTTAGGTTGCCCTGTGCTGATCTATTTGGCGGCTGCGGGAGTTGGAACTATCGGTATAGTGGATTTTGATTCCGTTGACGAGAGCAACTTGCATCGACAAATTCTCTTCGGAACTGGTGATATCGGGAAGCCAAAAGCGGAGGCAGCAAAGATCAAACTTCAAGAGCAGAACCCCCATGTTGAAGTTGAGGTGCACAACACCAGACTGACAAGTAAAAATGCAATTGAAATAATTGATAAGTACGATATCATTGTCGACGGATCCGATAATTTCCCGACACGCTATCTGGTCAACGACGCCTGTGTAATATTAAAAAAGCCCTTCGTATTCGGCTCTATTTTCAAATTCGAAGCACAGATTTCTACTTTTAATTACGAAGGTGGTCCGACGTACCGCTGTCTCTACCCGGATCCTCCAGGTGCAGGAGAAGTTCCTAACTGCGCCGAAATTGGAGTTATAGGTGTGCTACCCGGAATTGTAGGGAGCATTCAGGCAAATGAAGCTATCAAGATGATAATCGGAATTGGAAATCCTTTATCAGGAAAGCTTTTGCTATATGATTCGCTTTCAAATTCTTTTAATCAACTTTCTATTTCGCCAGTTAAAGAAAACTTCAATATTACTGAACTCATTGACTATGAATTGTTTTGCGGCGAAGTGACCGGGAAGACAGAACTAAAGGAGATGTCAGTTGAAGAGCTCAAGGCTAAACTGGACAACAATGAGGACATTCAGATTATCGACGTCAGAGAACCGTTTGAATATGATATCTGTAATTTGGGAGGTGAGCTAATACCTCTAGGTGAGATAACAGCGAATATCGATCGAATAAGTACTGTCAAGACAGTGGTGGTGTATTGCCATCATGGAATGAGGAGCCAAAAAGCCATTGAGCAATTGTTAGAAAACTCATGTAGGGCCGATCTTTTTAATCTGAATGGTGGCATTAATGAGTGGGCTAAAAAGATAGATTCGAAAATGCAGACTTATTAAGAAGAATGTATTGCATCGGAAATTTCAGCAATCAGAGCACTCTTACTCTTTTGATTTTCGACCGCTGAGCCAACCACTATTATGTCGGCTCCTGCCCTGCATGCATTAATTGCCATTTCTGGTGTTCTGATTCCCCCACCAATAATTAGAGGAACGGATATTTGTTCTCTAACTTTGGAAATCATTATCTCGCTTATTGGGCTCATTGCACCACTTCCTCCATCCATATAAATCATTTTGAGACCAAGCATTTCACCAGCAAGCGCTGTGCAAACTGCTATATCTGCCTTGTCGCTTGGAATTGGTGTTGAATTGGACATATAGGAAACCGCAGTGGAGCTTCCGCCATCAATAAGCATATAGCCAGTTGGAATTATTTCAAGTGAACTCCTCTTTAAAACCGGGGCAGCTATTACATGCTTTCCAATTAAGAGTTCCGGGTTTCTTCCCGATATCAACGAAAGAAATAGTATCCCGTCTGCCTTATCATTGATTTGCAAAGTATTTCCCGGAAACAGAACAACCGGTATTTCGGTTTCCTTTTTAACCTCCATGATACAGGATTCAATATTCCCATTTGTAAGAATGCTCCCTCCAATAAAAATCAAATCAACATTCGCACTTTGAGCCTCACTTGCTATTGTACCTGCATCGTCGAAGTTATCTGGATCAACTAAGATTGCGAATTGCTTGCTGTCCGAGTTTTTCTTCTCAACAATACCATTATAAATAGACGTGGATGTAAGAGTTGTCATATGCTTGCAATATTAATCATAAATGAGGAAGCCTCATTCAACCTAGAACATAGGTTAAGATATAATCTTCAATTTTCTCATAGTGCACGTCGAACCTCTTATCAATGTCATTCATCATAATAGATGCGCCTATTACTCCTTTTCCTTCAAACTTAAATGGTTCAACCAATAGATTCTCCTTAAAGATGACTTTCCCTTCTCCATAAAATTTAAACAAAGCCTCCTTTGTGGTCCATACCAAAACCTTATGCTCATTTATATATTCACGTTCTAGCGCTGCGCTTTTCATTTCATCATCATTCATAAATTTATCCTCAATTCGTACAATCTTTTCGGATACGCGCTCTATGTCTATACCTGGCACTTCATCCTTTGACAGTAATACCGCAACGAACTTCCCAGAATGAGTAATTGAAATATTGTAGTCAATACCATCTAAGAAGGGTTTACCATTTGCTTCGTGCTTAACCTCAACTGGGTGGTCCACATCCAGAAGACTCCCAATTAAACTGATCACGCTCAAAAACTCAGTTCTCTTTCTATCTGTTCCAAACAATCGAAGTCTTTTGATTTGATTATCACTAAGATTTAGATGACTGGAACTTGCCAATATTCCAGAATCAATTTCCCATAAACCAATAATGGCATTGTAATTGATATTCTTCTTAAAACGTAGGCTCATACCTTCTTGTGAATCATTGATTTGACTAATTTAAAAATTTATATTTTTGTGAGATTCTATTATTTTTTTCTACTTTAGTGCACTGTAACCTAACACCTAATTCTATGTTAGAAATGAAATTAAAAAGAACATTATACCGAGGGGGATTTTTACTTTTAATATTCTTGTTTTTAGGAACAGGAATCTTTGCACAAAATTCAGGATTATTTCCGGTTTCCAACAACAGAAAATATGGATATATAGACAAAACCGGTAAAATGGTCATTAAGCCTCAGTTTGATTACGCAACGGTTTTTTCAGAAGGCTTAGCACATGCAAAAATTGAAGGTAAGAGAGGATTTATTGATAAAACCGGAAAATATATTATTGACCCTATATATGATAAAGTTAGAAATTTCTCTGATGGGTTGGCAGCAGTTAAAAGCAAAGGTAAGTGGGGTTTTATTGATAAGACGGGGAAAGTAGTTATTGAATTGCAATTTGATTATGCCTACACCTTTTCAGAAGGAATAGCAAGAATTCAGCAAGGTGAGCAATTCGGATTTATTGACCAAACTGGAAAGTGGATAATAAAAGCTCAATATGATGCAGCATTTGATTTTAAAGAAGGGCTGGCTAGGGTAAAACAGGGAGATTGGAAAACAGGTAAATGGGGGTATATCAACAAAACAGGCGCTTTAATACTAGAGTATCGTTATGATGATTCCTTCGATTTTTCTGAAGGGAAGGCGAATGTTAGGATGGGTAATGAACAGACTGGTAAATGGGGGTTTATTGATAAAAATGGAGAATTTGTTATTGAACCAATGTTCGACAGAGCCTTTACATTTATTGAAGGTTTAGCGCTAATAAGAATTGGATCATTCAAAACAGGCAAATACGGATATATCGATACCAAGGGAGGTATTGCAGTAAATCCTCAATACTACGGAGGACACCATTTCTCAGAAGGACTCGCTTGCGTAAAGGAAACTAAAGATGGTAAATGGGGTTACATTGACAAAACAGGAAAAGTTGTTATCGGTTTTCAATATGATATTCCTGCTGACTTCGAGCATGGATTGGCAAAGGTTAGAATTGGAACCTATAAGTCTGGCGTATCCGGGTTTATTGACAAAACAGGAAAGTTTGTCTGGCAGTCTTCATAAGCCAGTTAAACTCTAAGAATACATAGCCAACTATCTGTAATTAGGTAGTTGGCTTTTTCTTTTGCTTTCAGTATCTTTGCACTCCGAATTTACAGGACAAGTAAAAACAAATTAACATATACCAAATGGAAAACACTACCGTGGATCAGTACGTAAAGAGTAAAGTAAAAGATAGCTCTCTAGCAGAATGGGGACGAAAGGAAATTACACTTGCCGAAGCAGAGATGCCTGGCCTAATGTCGTTAAGAGAAGAGTTCGGCAGCGACAAACCTCTAAAGGGAGCTAGAATTGCTGGATGTCTTCACATGACTATTCAAACGGCTGTCCTTATTGAAACTCTCATAGAACTCGGTGCTGAAGTTACCTGGTCTTCATGTAACATTTTCTCAACGCAGGATCATGCTGCAGCGGCTATGGAAGCAGCGGGTGTATCGGTTTATGCCTGGAAAGATATGACCGAAGAAGAATCTGAATGGTGCATCGAGCAAACCATTTTCTTCGGTGAAGACAAGAAGCCATTAAACCTAATCCTTGATGATGGTGGAGATCTCACCAACATGGTATTGGATAAATATCCTGAGTTAGTTGAAGGCTTAAAAGGCCTATCTGAAGAAACTACCACTGGTGTGCATAGACTGTATGAAAGAATGAGCAAAGGCACGCTACCAATTCCAGCCATTAATGTTAACGACTCGGTAACTAAGTCAAAGTTTGACAATAAATATGGTTGCAAGGAATCACTGGTAGATGCAATTAGAAGAGCAACTGATTTAATGTTAGCTGGAAAAGTTGCTGTAGTAGCTGGCTATGGAGACGTAGGAAAAGGATCCGCTGCATCGCTCAGTGGAGCTGGTGTTAGAGTTATTGTAACTGAAATTGATCCTATCTGTGCACTACAAGCTGCTATGGACGGATATGAAGTGCGAAAAATGATTGACGCAGCTCCCAGAGCCAACATCTTGGTTACCGCAACTGGTAACAAAGACATCGTCAATGCAGAAATATTCAAAGCTTTATCCGACAAAACTGTCGTATGCAACATAGGACATTTTGATAATGAGATCGATATGGCATGGCTAAACGATAATTATGGAGATTCTAAAGACACCATCAAGCCTCAAGTTGACAAGTATGTAGTTGATGGAAATGAAATTATTATCCTTGCCGAAGGCCGCTTGGTTAATCTGGGATGCGCAACAGGACATCCTTCATTCGTAATGTCTAACTCATTCACGAATCAAACCCTTGCACAGCTCGAGCTTTGGAACAACACCGATGCTTACAAGAACGAGGTCTATACATTACCCAAGCATCTGGACGAAAAAGTTGCAAGACTGCATTTGAGTAAAATTGGTGTTGACCTTGAAGTACTTTCAAAGGAACAAGCTGATTATATTGGTGTAACCGTGGACGGACCGTACAAGGCAGAATACTACCGATACTAGATTTCTAGTTATATATTCTCAAAAGATTACCGTCAAAAGTAGTTTGATACCGTTTTAAAATGTCTGAGGCTGGACCTTCTAATATGGACCCATCTGTTAGAAGAAATCTGGATCCACAAGAGTTGTCAACTGCTGCAATGCCTGTCTGATCCACCTCAATAATTGCATCTGACTCACTTGGTTGATAGGTGCAGTTTCTATCATAGGCCATAAATTCATCTTGCGAAAGACGGTATACAACAATTCCTTTTGCCCCTCCAGTTAAATAAATCCACCCTGCTACGGCGTTTAAATCGGCAAATTCGGCATCAGTTGTATAGATATAAATATTCACCTGGACCGAGGGTACAGCATCCTCGTCTTTCTTACATCCGCTAGTTGAAAGGAGTAAAACAGCTAATGAAAAAAACAGTATTTTTGAGAGAGTGCCTATTATCTTCACCTGTACAATTTAGTTGACCGTCAGCGGCAAACGTTTATATTAACGAAGTTATAGCTTATTTGTTTTGAAAACCTTGAAATCAATATTGTCACTTTTAATAATACTGGTTATTGTGGCACCAATTCGAGTTAGTTCTCAACCTTCTAAGTCCTACAAAAAAGACCAGAAAGCCCGAGACAAAACCAGAGCAGGTAGTGAAAATTTTGCCAATGATGTAGAAGCATCATCACAGGTCTTGAAGAAATACAAGCAACAACTCACCTTGTTGGACCAAGAGAGGCTAGATGCAGAGGCATCAGGCGACATGGAACAATTGGCCAAGGTAGAGCAAAAAATTCGCCGCGTTAAAGGGGAGATGCGCTTTGCGAAGGATAAGATTGAACAGGACATCATAAAAGAGTACAACAAAATTCAGGAGAAGCATGTTCGAAAACGCATGAAGAAGAGTAAGAAAAAGTCAAATCGAGTAAACGAAAACAAAAAGGAGCCCTTCTTTAAGCGTCTTTTTAAGAAAAAGCATAGATAATGGACAACATTGGAGATCTTTTATACGTACTCATTGGTATTGGCTGGTTGCTGTACAGCTTTTTTAAAAAGAAAAAACCAAAACCTCAGCAAGCCAACGCAGAGGATGAAAATGCCTATGTTGACGAAGATTATGAAGAGAGTGAATATGTTGAAGAAGAACCGGTGTATGAGCCACAACAAATTAGCCGTGAAGAAATTCTAAGGAATATTATTGAAGAGGCGAATAAAGAAGAGCCTAGTCTAGCAGCTCCGGAACCTGAACCTGAAGTAGTAAGAGCAGAAGCTCCTGAACCTCCTCAGAAACAAGCTTTTGCCAGAGAAGTGCCAAAGAACATAGAAGTTCCGAAGTCTGCCTATGATACGATTGACGAAAATGAGATGGCGTACTCCTATGCCATTGAATCTGAGTACATGACAACTGAAGACGATAGCGAAAGTTTCGATTTTGATCTTAGACAGGCAGTTGTTAATAGTATTATTTTAAAACGGCCCGAACATTAAGAGCCAAATCAATTCCAATAAATGTCCAAACTCTCAGCAATCATTGTAGATGACGAAGAATTTGCAAGAGAGAACATAAAAATTTTACTGGAAGACAATTGCCCGGATGTTGATATTACAGGAGTTGCGGGTACTGTAAACACGGCTAAAGCACTCATAAGCTCCCAGAGGCCAGATGTTGTCTTTTTGGATATTAGTATGCCGTCAGGAACAGAAGGATTTGAGCTACTCGAGAGCTTGGACGAGTTTAATTTTCAAGTTGTATTTGTAACAGCGCATAAAGAATATGCAATTCAAGCTTTCGAAGCAAACGCAGCTCATTACTTGCTAAAACCCATTGATATCGACGCTCTTATTAATGCTGTGGAAAAAGTAAAATCCATTGTTGAAGTAGCAAAACATGACCCAACAGGCTACAATGAGTACACGCGGTCTATACAAACTATTGGAGATACCATCAGAGAAATTCGTCCCATAAACAGAATTACCATCAACCATTCAAAAGGATTTAAGATCATAGAAGATAAATCAATAATTCGGTTAGAAGCTGATGGCAATTGTACCCATCTATTTTTTGAAGATGGCACCAAATATCTTGATACGCGCACTTTAAAAATTTATGAGTCTATCCTGAACGAATCAATGTTCTGTAGAATTCACAAGTCACATCTTATTAATCTTTACGAAGTCCAAGAGTTCCTAAGTGAAGACGGCTACTTTGCCGTTTTAAAGAATGGAGAGAAAATTCCTATTTCAAGGTCCAAACTGGATCAATTTAAGCGACAAGTTTCCAATTTGGCCTGATTATATCAGGTTAACCGCTTTTCACAGAATAAGTGATTATTACCGTTTAATAGCTCATAATCCCTTTTCAGTCAACGAGAGGCTGAACAGTGTAACATTTTTAGTTATTTTAAGTAAAATATATCTGAAACATCAGTTCAGTGTGAATATTTAGATGAGAAAACTCCTGCTTTACATATTATTTTCAATTCCTACGCTACTTGTAGCCCAACAATATAATTTCATCAATTATTCTATTAAGGCTGGATTGGCACAATCGCAGGTAGAGGACATTGTACAGGATAACAAAGGATACTTATGGATTGCCACGTTAGGTGGAATAAGCCGCTTTGACGGAAAAGAATTTATCAGCTACTCTTCTTCTGATGGATTGCTTGATAATCAGATCAACTGTATTACTCAAACCAGAGATGGAAGCCTTTGGATTGGCACATTAGGTGGAGCTATTAAATATGATGGAAGAACTTTTACGAATGTTCCCCTTGATGAAAAGCATGCAGGATTTAATGTAGTGTGTATTACAGAAGATAGATCAGGAAACCTCTGGTTGGGAATGTCTGGAGGGGGAATTTGCAGGTTAAACTATTCGTCTGATAATCCTGAAGAATTGCGAATGGATTATTTCGGTACAGATCAGGGGTTAATGAGCAATAAGGTGCGCGCTTTGTTAATCGATCAAGAAGGCAATTTATTAGCCGCCACCAGAAAAGGGCTCTCAATTTTTAAAGATGGAGATTGGAGTACAGTTGATATCCATGGGTTTAATGCGCCAAATATCAGCGATCTGGTCTTGGATCCATCAGGTTCAATTTGGATAAGTACTTATGGGAAAGGGATATTAAATTATCGGGTTGACCCAGCTAAAGACGATCAAGTAGTAATACTGCAAATTGGAATGGCAGATGGACTGATAAGTGATTGGGCGCGATCAGTAATAATCGATAACAATGGCAACCTTTGGGTAGCCTCTAAAAATGGAGTCAGCAAGCTCACAAGTACCTCTAACTTCAAATCGAAAGATGTAGAAATATCAAATCTCACATCTGCACAGGGAATGCCTTCTGATAACATAAAGTGCCTATTTGAGGATAGAGAAGGAAACATTTGGATGGGTACAGATGGAAAAGGTATTCTCAATTTTACAGGGGAGTCGTTCGTTGGCTACACGGAAAAAGATGGATTGTTGAGCGACCTCGTCATGTCAATCGTTGAAGACAACGACAACAATCTTTGGTTCTCAACATATGGTAAAGGAATCAGCAAATACGATGGAACGCAATTTTACTCTTTCACAGTTGCGGATGGAATAGGAAATAATACGGTATGGGCCAGTATGAAAGATCAGAGCGGCAATCTTTGGTTTGGCACATCTGACGGATTATGCATATATGAAAACAATAAATTCAGAACGCTCAATACAGAGGATGGGCTAATCTCCAAAAAAGTAACATCGGTAATTCAGGCAAAGGATGCTTCGATTTGGATTGGAACGTCAGCTGGAGTTTCTCATTACGCAGATGGTAGTTTTTTAAACTACTCGGCTGAGCAGGGGTTTAATGGTAAAAATGTGCGCTCAATAATTGAAGCCAAAGATGGTGTTTTATGGTTTGGAACTTCAGACGGTCTTATTAGTTATGATGGCTCAATATTCAAAAAACACACAGAGGAAGATGGCCTGTCGGACAATACTGTTTATACAATTGTTGAAGATTCAAAAGGTGGACTATGGATGGGAACCAAAAATGGCATAACCCATTACAGCAATGGACAATTCAAGACTATCCTAATAGAGAAAAACTTCAGAGCAAATTTTATAAATTTTCTGGTTTTTGATAGTGAAGAAAATCTGTGGGCGGGAACCAACAATGGAATTTACAGCATCTCAATTGATGAAACCAAAGAAGGTGATGATCAAAAGATGTTGCACTACACCAACTGGGAAGGAATTAAGAGTCTTGAGACCAACCTAAATGGATGCTTTCTTGATCACCAAAACAATCTGTGGTTTTGCACGAGTGAAGGAGTTGTTAAGTATGACAAATCAAAAACCAAGACCTTATCACAGAATGCTAAGCCCATTATTAATATTTCTGCAGTAAGCCTCTTTTTGGAAAATACTGATTGGAGTTCTTTTACTGGCAATTTCAATGTGACTTCCGGTCTTCCAGAAAACTTGCAACTTAAATACAACCAGAACCACTTGACCTTCTATTTTACTGGCATTAGCCATTCTAACCCTGATAAGGTTGATTATAAATTTATTTTGGAGGGATTTGATAAAACTTGGTCTCCAATTTCGAAATCCAGTTCGGCAACGTACTCGAATATTCCCGCTGGCGATTACACATTCAAAGTAATAGCCAAGAATAAACACAACAACTGGAACGAAGTTCCCGCCACACTAAGATTTGCTATTTCACCACCTTTTTGGATGACATGGTGGTTTTATTTAACTGCGTCAATCGCAACAATATTGATCTCTGTTCTAATCTACCGCTCAAGAATGCGTGTTATCAAAAGGAAAATGCTCACCAAGCGCGTTATTCAAAAATCTAAAATGTTGATTTTGGAACAGAAGGCCCTAAATGCCAGTATGAACAGGCATTTTATATTTAATGCTTTAAACTCGATTCAATATTACATTAACAAGGAAGACAAAAGATCTGCAAATAACTATCTCACCAACTTCGCCAAGCTTATCAGAAAAAATCTGGATGACGCTCAAAGCAATCTGATCAGTTTATCTGATGAGCTTGAAAGATTAGAGCTATACCTCTCCTTGGAAAACATGCGCTTCAAAAACAAATTCGATTACGAAATCAACGTAGATAAGAACTTGGATCCAGCATCTATTAAAATACCTTCAATGTTGCTGCAACCCTTTGTTGAGAACAGCATTTGGCACGGCATACTGCCAATGGAGAGAAAAGGAAATGTTTCAATTAATATTATCAAGGGCGAAAATGACGAGCTAAAACTTCAAATTGAGGACAATGGTATTGGCGTGGATACGAGCATACGAAAAAAAGCGAGCCAAAGAAAAGACCACACTTCTAGGGGCACGCGAATTACTAGAAGCCGGATTGAGTTGATGAGAAAAATATCCAAAAAGAAAATAAACATTAGTGGTCCAGAAGAAACGAAAGACGAACAAAATGTTACCACTGGAACAAAAGTTGAAATTACATTACCATTTAATTATAACTAGATATGAAAACAAAAAAGAAAGGAAGAATCGCAAGTCTTAAGCTAATCGGATTGTTAATTCTTGCCCTTGGCATAATAACAATAAACGGTTGCAAAAAAGACAAACTCATTGAACCAAACTCCATCCTTCAGGATGAAAGGGGAGCGGTTAAATCTTCTAATACTTCACCCGAGCCTAGTTCATCTTCACATGAGCAGGGGAACGGAAGTCGAGATGGGGGTTCAAGGTGTCACTCCGATGACGGTGATGGCAATGATGATGAAGATGACTCCATTACTGATCGTGACGGTGATGAAGACGGTGATGGTGATGGGGACGACGACGGGGATACCAATCCCATAACGGATAAGGATGGAGAAGGAGATGATGATCGTGATGATGATGGTGATACAAGTCCGATAACTGACAAAGATGGTGACGACGATGGTGATGATGACTTAAGTAACCACAAAGACGAGGGAGAAGTTGATAGTGACGGAGAAGGCGCTAGCAGCGGTGGAAATTGATAACCTGATAATAATATTTCAGCCATGATAAAAGCACTTATTGTTGATGATGAAGAAAATGCCAGAGGCAAC
>NVRZ01000042.1 GCA_002401055.1 Bacteroidota bacterium | reverse complement strand
CAACGCGAAATTTGGCCAACCAGAAGTCAACTTAGGACTTATCCCTGGCTATGGGGGCACACAGCGATTACCGCAACTCATCGGCAAGGGAAAAGCAATGGAATTATTGATGACCGCCGATATGCTAAATGCTCAACAAGCGCTGGAGTTAGGCCTGGTCAACTATGTTACCTCTCCAGAGGAACTTCTTAACAAAGCCAAAGAATTATTAATCAAAATTTCCACAAAATCTCCGGTAGCAATTAAAGAGATTATTCGCTGCGTTGATGCTTACTATACAGATGGAGAGAATGGCTTTGAGACAGAAATTAATCAATTTGGGAATTGCTTTGACAAGGAGGATTTCAGAGAGGGAACAACAGCATTTCTAGAAAAGAGAAAAGCGAATTTTACTGGTAAATAATATCCCTGCTTAGATTGAATACGCTTAAAAAACTCGCTGGTCAAACTGCTATCTACGGACTGAGCAGCGTAATTGGCCGAATCCTTAATTATTTATTGGTTCCCCTTTATACAAGGGTTTTTTCCACAGAACAATACGGTGTAGTTACAGAAATGTACGCATACGTAGCCTTTCTGATCATCATTCTAACCTATGGAATGGAAACAGCCTTTTTTCGCTTTTCATCCCAGACGGAGGAAAAAAGCAAGGTGTACTCAACTACGCTTATTTCTATCGTGGCAACATCATTCCTCTTTATCGTATTCGCTGCACTTTTCTCGCAATCAATTGCTGATTGGTTAAGGTATCCAAATCACAGCGAATACGTAACCTGGTTTGCAATTATCGTTGGGCTGGATGCCCTATCTGCGATTCCTCTTGCCAAGCTTCGTGAACAAAATCGGGCCACTACCTTTGCCACGGTCAATCTGATCAATATCGCTGTTAATATTGGATTGAACCTGTTCTTTTTAGTCTATTGTAAAAACGTGTATGAAGCCGGAGAACCAAACTGGTTGGTCGATACTTTTTACAACCCGGAAATTGGTGTCGGTTATGTATTTATCTCAAATCTAGTTGCTAGTATTACCAAATGCGCCCTATTGCTACCTTGGATGCTCAACATCAAACTCCATATTGATCGCGCACTTTTGCGAAAAATGATTTTATATGCAAGTCCATTACTGATTGCGGGATTGGCAGGCATGATTAACGAAACAATCGACAGAATCATGATCAAACGATTACTTATTGATTCGCTCGGAGAAAAAGCGACCATGGAACAGCTGGGGATATACGGAGCCTGTTATAAAATATCCATCATCATTACCATCTTCATTCAGGCCTTTCGCTATGCTGCCGAACCATTCTTCTTTGCGCACCATTCTCAAAGTGATTCTAAGGAGTCCTATGCTACTATTATGAACTTCTTTGTAGCAACCTGCTCGGTCATCTTCCTCTCTATTATGTTGTTTATTGATGTTGTAATTCAATTTATAGGGCCAGAATTCCGAGAAGGGGTTACCGTTGTTCCGATATTGCTGATGGCCAACCTATGCCTAGGAATCTATTTCAACCTATCCATTTGGTATAAGCTAACCGGGCTAACCCGTTTCGGAGCCTACATAGCGATTGCGGGTGCAGCAATAACCATTGTCTTAAATTACCTGTGGATTCCCTGGATTGGTTATCTGGGCTCAGCGTGGGCAACCTTAATTTGCTATGCTTTTATTGCAATTGTTTCCTACTTTATCGGACAAAAATATTACCCTATTAAGTACGACATTCCAAAAATTATTGGATACCCAGCGGGGGCTGCTCTATTGTACTACTTCAGCACCTTCATAAGTTCAGATATGGGTATGTTTAATCATGTGATAAATGGAGTAATTTTGGGCGCATTTATTTCTTTCATATATATGATTGATATAAGAAAAACCGCAATCAAATGAATGTGAAAATAATTAATCGATCAAAACACGCTCTTCCAGAATATTCAACGGAGCAATCTGCGGGAATGGATTTGCGTGCAAATATTGAAACGGAAATTACACTGAAGCCAATGGAGCGGTCTCTGGTTGCAACGGGCTTGTACTTGGAAATTCCAAAGGGTTACGAAGCTCAAGTGCGGCCAAGAAGCGGATCGGCCATCAAAAACGGCATTACAGTGCTCAATTCACCAGGAAAAATTGACGCAGACTACAGAGGAGAGGTGAGGGTAATATTGGTGAACCTTTCTAACAACTTGTTCACAATAAATGACGGAGACCGAATTGCGCAGTTGGTGTTTTCTTCTCACGAAACCGTTTCTTGGGTGCAAGAGGGTGAACTCAATATTACCCAAAGAGGTAAAGGTGGGTTTGGAAGCAGCGGTAATAAATAACGGATTGACCTAATAATTAAGCAGCAAAGAAAGCAGGATAACATGAGAGTAATTATACCAATGGCAGGAATGGGCAAGAGGCTAAGGCCACATACATTAACCATTCCGAAGCCCCTGCTTCCGATTGCAGGCAAGCCAATAGTTCAAAGGCTGGTTGAAGACATAAATATTATATGTGAGGAAACAATAGAAGAGTTGGCGTTTATTATCGGCGACTTTGGCACAGAGGTGGAAGACAAACTATCCAAGATTGCTGCTAAAATTGGAGCTAAATCGACTATCTACTATCAAAAGGAAGCTCTCGGTACTGCCCATGCAATTCTCTGCGCCAAAAACTCACTCAAGGGCAAAACTATTGTCGCATTTGCCGACACTCTTTTCAAAGCTGACTTTACGTTAGACGAGTCTCAGGATGGTACAATTTGGGTAAAGCAAATTGAAGATCCGAGCGCATTTGGGGTGGTAAAAACCAATGACGAAAACATTATTACTGATTTTGTTGAGAAGCCAGATACTTTCGTATCTGATCTGGCCATAATTGGTATTTATTATTTTAAAAGCGGAGAATACCTGAAAGAAGAGCTTGAATATGTTATCGCCAACAACATCAAGGACAAAGGGGAGTATCAACTCACTACAGCTTTGGAAAATATGAAAACAAAGGGATCAAAACTTATCGCAGCTCCTGTTACAGAATGGCTGGATTGCGGCAATAAGAATGCCACGGTAATGACCAATCAAAGAGTTCTCGAGCTAAATAGTGGCAACGGCCTCATCTCAAACTCACTAATAAACGAAGGCGGTACAGTTATTGAACCCTGTTACATAGGTGAGAATGTTCAAATAACCGAATCAGTCATTGGCCCTCATGTTTCAGTTGGTGATAATACCATCATTAAAAATTCTAAAATAGAGAATACAATTATTCAGGGCGATACAGTAATTGAGTCGGCCAACATTGTTAATTCTATGATTGGAAGCCACGTCGAATACAAAGGCGGGGGAAAGGAAAATGGAAAAGCAGATATTAGTATTGGCGATTATTCTACTATAATCCAATAAGAAGCTTGCAATTCAAATTCATACATATCATTTTGCTCGCAACGTTGCTACAATCCTGTAGCTCTCTGCGAAAGGAAGAGTCGACAAAGTCGAATGGTGAACCAATACTGTTATCTGGACAGGACCTCATCAGGTTTCAGAAACTCTTTTACAATGGAAACAAGGAGAAGGTTCTTGGAAACTTTGACAAGGCATCCAATCTGTTCGAGTCTTGCATTCGTCGCGATCCAAACAGTGCTGCTGCTATGTATGAGCTGGGAAGCATTTATGTTCGAACAGGTAAGTTAAAAGAGGGTATTTATTTCGCCAAAAAAGCTTCGGAGATTGATGGAGCCAATATCTGGTATCAATTGCTATTGGCTGATGCATACGCTCAAAGCAGAGACTATGACAAATCCATTAAGACTTACAAGGAGATAATAAAGCTGCATCCTGAAAACATTGAGCTCTATTATGAAATGAGCAGCATCATGCTGGCGGCACAGCAATTCTCAGAGGCTATTGAAGTGTATGACCAAATTGAAGAAATTGTCGGTGTGGTCGAAGAAATTTCCCTTCAAAAGGAAATGATTTACATCACGCTAAACAAAGTTGATAAAGCTGCTTTGGAGCTGGAGAAGCTGATAGAGAAGAATCCAAAAGAAGTTCGGTTTTATGGCATGCTTGCCGAACTGTATCAGGCCAATAATATGCCTGAAAAAGCTTTGCAGACTTACGAAAAACTAAAGGCCGTTGATCCCAATGATCCGCATATTCATTTGTCGCTCTCTAATTATTATCGGTCTATTGGAGATCGCGAAAAATCTTTCGCTGAATTACAATTGGCTTTCTCGAATGAGCGTCTTGGCATTGATAAAAAGATCAACATCCTATTATCATACTATTCGATTATTCAATCATTTCCTGAGCTAACGGATCAGGCCTTGATGCTTTGTAAACAGTTAACTGAAACGCACCCCGCCGAGGCCAAATCTCATTCCATATACGGTGATTTTTTGTATAGAGAGAAACTGGTGGAAGAGGCAAGAGAAGAATATCGAGCAGCTCTGGAGCTTGATGGGAATCGTTTCATAATATGGCAACAATTACTACAGATTAACTCAGAGCTTAGAGACTATGATGCCCTTTTAGAAGAAAGCTCAAAAGCGCTTGAATTGTTCCCAAATCAATCAATCCTGTATTTGTTTAATGGTATAGCCAATATTCAAAAAAAGACATTTGTTGAGGCAATCGATGTCTTGCAAAAAGGAATAGAATTAACAACAGAAAACAAAATTTTACTCTCCAATTTTTACTCCAGTCTTGGCGATTCTTACCACTCAAATAAAGATACTTCGAAGTCTGACAAGGCCTACGACAAAGCGTTAGAGTTTGACCCTATCAATAAATACGTGCTTAATAACTACAGTTACTATCTCTCACAAAGAGGTGCGGATCTGGATAGAGCCAGAGATATGTCCGAGAGCGCCAATAAATTAGATCCTGACAACACCTCATTTCAAGACACATACGCATGGATATTGTATAAATCCGAGCAATACGCTGAAGCGAAAAAATGGCTTGAAAAAGCACTCGAAGGAGGCGGTAAAACAAGAAGCACTATTCTCGAACACTACGGCGATGTCTTGTTTAAACTCGGAGAAGTTGACAATGCAGTCGATTATTGGAAACAGGCAAAAGAGCGTGGAGATAAATCAGAAGAACTTGAAAAAAAGATTACAGATCGTTTCTTGTATGAATAATAAGGTCGGATTCATAAGCCTTTTCATGGTACTGCCCTTGTTGTTATTCTTTATTACAGGATGCAAAACAAAGGAGGCGGCAAAAAAAACTGTTACCAATATTAAAAGCCCTGAATCGCTTCTTGAAAAACTTGATGAAAACACATTCGATTTTGAATGGTTCGGGGCGAAACTCTCAGCAAAAACTGTTATAGAAGGCAAAAAAATTGATGTTGGATTAAAACTCAGGATTCGAAAAGACAGTGCAATTTGGATGTCAGTGTCTCCTGCCTTGGGAATTGAAATGGCCAGAATCTTGATCACTACTGACTCAGTAAAATTTATCAATCGTTTCGCAAGAGCTTATCACGCTGGTCCGATCAGCTATCTTTCGTATCTCGCACCTGTAGAAATGAGCTACTTTATTCTGCAGTCTATTCTGATGGGTAATGCTAAAAGCATATTGGAAAAGGAGGAGGGAGATACATTTGAATTCTTTCGGGCATCGGAGAACAAGGGAGTATTTCTTTTAAAGAAAACTGAAAAGAAAAAGCCAAGAGTTACCGCCAGCGGTAAGGAGCTAGAATCAGAAAACGGGAATAAAGTTTGGCTGGATGGCGCCACATTTAAAATCGTGAAATCTGAAATAAATGGAAACACATCAAAAAGAAAGATATTTACAACCTACTCGGACTTTAAACAAATTGGAGAACTATTATTCGGACACAAACTCGAACTTACAGTAAAAGGAGATGAGCCCGTAACGGTGGTGGCGCAGTTTTCTAAAGTTGTGGTTAATGAACCCCTCAAGCTTCCTTACTCTATTCCTTCAAAGTATCGGCCCTACTATTCAAACGATAAAGTATTTGATGAATAACCCTGGCCACAACTTATTCCATTACATCTTAAACACTACACTTGTACTGAGCTTTTTACTCATTGGCTTGAGCTCATTTGGTCAATCAAAAGATCAATTAGAGAAAAAGAAAAAGGAGCTAGAAAGAAATATTAACTACACCAACAGCCTCTTAACAGAAACTAAAAAGAACAAGGAAGCCTCCATTACTCAACTGGCAACTTTAAAGAATAAAATTAGCCTTAGGCAACGCCTTATAAGAACGATAAATAAGGAAGTAAGGCTGATTGACAATTTGATAGATGAAAACAATGAAATTATCCGCTCATTAGAAAAAGACCTGGAGGATGTAAAAAGAGAATACGCCCGAATGGTATACTACGGATATAAAAACCGAAGCTCTTATGACAAAATTGTTTTTGTTTTCTCGTCCAAAGATTTTAACCAGGCACAAAAACGTCTTAAATACATTCAGGATTACGGCGATTACAGAAAAAAACAAGCGGCTCTAATCCTACAAACAAAAGAACTGATAAAGCATAAAATTGTAAGCCTCGAAACCAGAAGAAATCAGAAAAAGAAACTTCTGTTGAGCAAGGAAGAGGAACGTGGCAAATTAGCCGCTGAAAGACTTGAAAAGAATACGATCTATGAGAGACTCAAGACCAAAGAGTCGATGCTTAAATCTGACCTTAAGCAGCAGGAGAAAGAATCCTTAAAACTACAAAAGGCTATAGCCGACATTATAGCCGAAGAAATTCGGCGGGCAAGAGAAGCCGCGAAAAAGAGTTCTGGCTTTATCTTAACACCAGAAGAAGCAAAATTGTCCGCAAGCTTCAAAAGCAATAAAGGTAAACTGCCATGGCCCGTTAAGCGAGGAATTATCACTGGTCATTTTGGCGAACACGACCACCCCGTATTACAGGGTATTAAGATTAATAACAACGGAATTGATGTAAGCACCAACCAAGGCGCAATAGCGCGTGCAGTATTTGATGGAATCGTAACCGGCGTAATTATATTGCCTGGCGCCAATAAAAAAGCGGTTATACTAAGACATGGCGAATATTTCAGCGTCTATGGTAACTTAAGAGAAACCTATGTCAAAAAAGGGGATCATGTAATGACAAAAGAAGAGATTGGAATAATTTTTACCGATGCCAAAAAATTTAAAACAGAAGCTCATTTAGAAATTTGGAAAATATCAAAAAGCGGAACTATAAAACTAGATCCCGAAAGCTGGATTGCCAAGAGAGGCAAGCCATAGCGAATTAAATTCTAAAAATATTCTTAATTTCACATGATTAATTCTTTTAAGATATAAAAACACTTTACTCGCATGAGCTTCGGACCCACAGAAATCTTCATTATTCTTTTAATTGTTGTACTGCTTTTTGGCGCAAAAAAAATTCCAGAACTCATGAAAGGAGTAGGAAAAGGAATAAAAGAATTTAAAAATGCAACGGATAATACCGATGCAGACACTAAGGACGACACTCCGACCAAATCTGAGTAAAAGTATAGCCCCTTTTATCAAACCAGCGGTTTAAATTTTCATTTTGAATAGTAGCATCTCCAATATTCGAGCTAAAATTCAGAAGGGTGAAACGTCCTGCGTGGCACTTACCAAAGCTTTCCTTAAAAAGATAGAAGAGCACAAAAACTTAAATGCCTTTTTGGAGGTCTTTACGGATGAAGCACTCGAAAATGCAGCCACGATCGATGAAAGAATTGCGAACAAAAAAGCTGGCAAGCTGGCGGGGTTGGTAATTGCCTTAAAAGACAATATTTGCTACAAGGGACATAAGATCTCGGCGTCTTCCAAAATTTTAGAGGGATTTGAATCTCTATACAGCGCCACGGTTGTCGAACGACTGATTGCCGAAGATGCCATAATCATTGGCAGGCTGAATTGCGACGAGTTTGCCATGGGTAGCTCCAACGAAAACTCCGCTTATGGAGAAGTGCTAAACCCTATCGATAATTCAAAAGTTCCTGGAGGATCATCAGGCGGGGCTGCTGCCGCGGTAAAGGCAGGTCTATGCCATGCCGCACTGGGCACTGATACAGGTGGCTCCGTACGGCAGCCAGCGTCACATTGCGGAGTAATAGGGCTAAAACCTACTTATGGTAGAGTATCCCGATACGGAGCAATCGCCTACGCGTCTTCTTTTGATCAAATTGGCCCAATTACAAACAACATTCCGGACCTCGCATTGATAATGGAGGTAATCTCTGGAAGCGATCATTATGACAGTACCTGCTCTACAAAGGAAGTTCCTGCATTTACAAAGGAACTACAGCTAACAGGTGTAAAGAAAATTGGTTATATCAAAGATTGCTTAGAAAATCCTGGGTTAGATAAAGAAATCAAGGCTCGGTTGGAACTGATAATCAAAGAATTGAAACTGCAGGGCCACGAAGTAGTCCCAGTTGATTTTCCATACCTTGACTTCCTGGTGCCCGCATACTATGTGCTTACAACGGCGGAAGCCTCATCTAACCTTGCCAGATATGATGGAGTTCATTTCGGATATAGAAGCGAGCAATCCGAGAATTGGGAAAGTGTTTATTTCAAGTCTAGATCTGAGGGGTTTGGCAAGGAAGTACAACGCAGAATAATGCTCGGAACATATGTGCTTAGTGCGGGTTATTTTGACGCTTATTATGCAAAAGCTCAAAAAGTTCGCCGGATATTTCGGGACAAAACAGATGAAATCTTAAAGACTCACGATTTTATACTGCTCCCCACCACTCCTAACACCGCGCCTGACATAGGAGAAAACACCAAAGATCCAATCGCAATGTACCTGGAAGATATTTTCACGGTACAGGCCCCTTTAACAGGGTTGCCAGCAATCTCTATACCGATCGGAGAACACTCAAATGGAATGCCTTTCGGAATACAACTTATGGGCAGCCGTTTTTCAGAAACTGCACTGTTTGCATTCTCGAATGAAATGATGCAAAATTTTAACGACAATTAGCCCGTTTATCTGCAAGGTTATATCTGTTATCTACAGAAATAATTGTATTATTGTGATCGCTTAATTTCCCATATTACATGATTACATAACTCAGGTTAAGATGAAAAACAACTTTTTACATTTTTATATCATCCTTGCATTTCTTGTTACTTCAAATGTGCAAGCGCAGAACATGTTCCAGAATGTACTTGGTGGCACTGGTAATGATTATGGATACTTCTCAGAGCTTACCCCTGATAGCGGACAAATTACTTTTGGATGCTCAGATGGCTTTGGCTTCGGGTCAAACGACTTTTTCCTTGTAAAAACAGACATAAATGGCGACACAATGTGGGCAAAAGCTTATGGTGGTGTTGGTTCGGATATAGGGCGGCATATGCAACAAACTTCTGATGGCGGATATATTTTAGCTGGTGAAACCGGCAGCTTTGGTGCTGGTGGCACGGATATTTACCTGGTTAAAACTGATATGAATGGTGACACGATGTGGACCAAGGCATATGGTGGTACGGGCAATGATTTCGCTTGGTATGTTAGCGAAACAAGTGACAGCGGATATATTGTGAGTGGGTACACTGGCAGCTTTGGCGCTGGAGGTGATGATGCATACTTGCTAAGACTAAATAGTATGGGTGATACGCTCTGGACCAGAACCTATGGAAGCACGGGAGATGAGTACGGAAACTCTGTAAGAGAAACAATGGACAGCGGTTTTGTTATTACTGGTGAGGCCTATGCATTTGGCGCTGGAAATGGCGATACTTATTTAATTCGTACGGATGCCATGGGAGATACGCTTTGGACGAAGGTCTACGGTGGAACTGGCTTTGAAGGTGGCTGGGCCGTTAAAGAAACGATGGATTCTGGCTTCGTAATCTCTGGCTGGACAAGCAGCTTTGGTGCAGGCGGATATGATGTTTATCTTATTCGTACGGATGCCATGGGAGATACACTATGGACAAAAGCATATGGTGGTGGCACGGATGACATCGGACTTGCTATTGTAGAAACTCCAGATAGTGGGTACTTAGTAAGTGGCTATACTTATAGCTTTGGCACCATTAACGGTGATGCGTATGCATTATCATTGAATTCTACAGGTGGAATTATCTGGTCGCGTGCCTATGGGGGCGTACTAGGTGATGCGGGCTATGCTATAAATGCAACGCCGGACAATGGATATACTATAACCGGCCACTCCAACAGCTTTAGTGCTGGAGATGCGAGATTATTTATTGTGAAAACTGACAGCCTGGGCAATAGCGGGTCATGTTATGAAACCGTAACAGCTACCAGTGTCACTGGTACACCTAGCTCTGTTTCTTCTACCGCAACAATTGTTGGCATCGGTGTAACAGTCAGTGCTGCGGCCACCGTGCAAACAAATTGCGCTGCGAGCTCACGTCCTGTGTTTTCTGTGGCTCTTGTAGGTTCTAGTAATCTTTCTTGTAATGGCGATTCAAGTGGTTCTGCTACTGTTTTGGTAACGGGGGGCACGCTGGCTTACACATATGCATGGGATGACGTGAACACCCAAAATACAGCAGCCGCTAACACGCTGTATGCAGACACTTTTCAAATGATAATTACTGATGGGTTTGGATGCATGGATTCTATTTCTGTTACTTTAACCGAGCCTGCCGCATTTTTGCCAATAATTACAGTTACCGACGTTCAATGTAATGGTGATTCAGATGGTGTTGTAAGTGTTGCTGTTTCTGGCGGAATTGGCACATTAACCTATCTCTGGGATGACCCTGCAAACCAGGCAACTGCCTCAGCGACTGGACTTAG
Source organism: Bacteroidota bacterium (assembly GCA_002401055.1). Taxonomy (GTDB): domain Bacteria; phylum Bacteroidota; class Bacteroidia; order NORP154; family NORP154; genus NORP154. The sequence goes on along the minus strand of NVRZ01000042.1, from coordinate 6,168 downwards.
TGGCGGTACGTATATGGTTATGATTACAGATTCTGCAGGCTGTATGGATTCGGCCTCGGGCACCGTGGTTGAACCTGGCGCCTTGGCACTGAGTATTGCCAATAATATTCCTGTAACATGTAATGCAGATTCATCGGCCAGCGCTGCTTCCGTAATTGTAGGTGGTACACCTCCATTCAGCTATCTGTGGGATGATGCTCTGGCACAAACAGACTCCATTGCTGTTAATTTAGCTTCTGGTAGCTACATGGTTATTGTAACAGATTCGAACGGATGTACATATTCAGCAAGCACATCTATTGGATTTTATGCTGCAACTACCGGCGTTACTCCAATATGCGGTGGTATTTGTGATGGATCTGCCAGTGCTACAACAACAGGAGGCGCTTCTCCAATGACCTATACCTGGGATGATCCACTAAATCAGACGAACGCAACAGCTAGTAGTTTATGTGGCGGTAACACGTTCAGCGTAACAGTGTCAGAATCGGGTGGTTGCACATCAGTTAGCAGTGTTAGCCTTACAGGAAGTACGGTTATGAATGTATCACTAAGCATCAAAGATATAATCTGTTTTAACGATAGCAACGGCGAAATGACAGCATTGGTTTCTGGAGGGAATCCTCCGTATACATATTTGTGGCCCACCAGTGGAACAACGATTCTTCAAATAACAGACCAAGGTCCTGGTACTTATAGCCTTATTGTTACTGATAACACCGGATGCTCTAAAACAATTTCTGGAACTATTGTAGAACCTACAGCTTTGACGGTTAGCTCAACGGTTGTTCAACCCTCCTGCAATAACAGTGGAGATGGCGAGGTAAGCTTGACGGTAAATGGTGGCACTTCACCCTATTTGTACACCTGGGACAATCCAAACAGCTCAACCACCAAGGATGTGACCGACTTATTTTCAGGTGACTATGTGGTTAATATAGTTGACACAAATAACTGTCCACTGGATGACACCATAACAGTTGGGGCTCCAAATAGCCTGGCTCTTACCGGAAACTATCTTGCAGATACCGGTAGTAGTAGCGGCTCCGCCTCAGTTTTTGTAGCAGGAGGAACTTCTCCTTATTCATATTCCTGGTCTCCAACGGGGTCGACAAATGACACCTTGTTTGCTTTGGCAATGGGGGCTTATTCCGTTACAGTCACAGATGCCAATGGTTGCATCGAAATGCTTACAGTTAATGTAAGTGATGGAGATAATCCGATTTTCCAGACGACATATGAAGGTGCTATGGATGACTTCGGAAGAAGCCTAGACGAAGTAACAGGAGGCGGATATATTGTTACTGGTTTTACATCGAGCTTTGGAGCAGGCGGAACAGATGTTTACCTCGTAAGGACAGATGCCAATGGAAACCATATGTGGTCTAAAACTTATGGGGGCGCAGCGGATGATCAAGGAAACGCTGTGATACAAACTTCTGATGGAGGATTTATAATCGCTGGGTTTACCATGAGTTTTGGTGCTGGCGAAAGCGACGTTTATGTAATAAAAACAAACGCATCAGGTGATATAACCTGGACCATGGCTTATGGAGGTGCATCAGATGACAGGGGATTCTCAATAAGTGAACTATCTGGAGGAGGTTACATAATTGCTGGAGGAACCAATAGTTACGGAGTTGGAAATACTGACGTGTATGTAATTGAAATTGATGCAAATGGAGCCGTGCAATGGACAAAAACTTATGGCGGTGCTGGTTTCGACTATGGATATTCTGTTCAGCAGACAACTAACAATGGTTTCATTATTGCTGGCTATACATACAGCTTCGGTGCAGGAGACGCGAATGCTTATCTGATTAAGATAGATAATGTAGGCAATTCCGAATGGGCCAGCTTCTTTGGAGGAAACGATGATGACGAACTGCGTTCAGTAGAGCAAACAACAGATGGTGGGTATATCGTTGCGGGATACTCGAAAAGTTTTGGCAATGGAAAAGAAGACGTTTTTGTGGTGAAGGTTGATCAGACCGGCGCAGAGACATGGTCAAGGACGTTTGGTGGCGACAAGGTGGATATAGGTAATTCCGTGACTGAATCCACGGCTGGTGGATATATTGTGGCAGGTTCATCATTTAGCTTCGGAAGCCCAAGCGAAAAAGTTTATCTGGTTAAAATTGATGCCAATGGAGGCGAGGAATGGTCTAAAACTTATGGTGGTGCTTATCACGATCGTGGATGGGCCGTTATTCAAACCGCAGATCAGGGGTATGCTGTTGTAGGAAATGCAACAAGCTTTGCCGAATCTGTTACGGCAGGACCCTGGGAGTTTTATCTTCTTAAAACTGATCACCTAGGATCAACTAATTGTAACGTTTTCTCTGTAAACTCAACTGTTCTGGACACTTCTGATACTTATAACCCGATTACAATTACTCCAGCAAGTGGTGGTGCTGGCGTTCCTGCCGCCACAGTAGAATCTGTAAATACGACATTGGCCGGGAGCCTTTGTTTTAAAACAACTGGAATTGAAAGTGATTACACAACCATTACCAAAGAAGGGGACCTTATCGTTTATCCAAATCCAAACAGCGGTACATTTAACGTATCGCTTACTATGGAGCTAAAGGATAAGGATGCAACCTTAAGAGTATTTGACATTAAGGGAATGGTGGTATACAGTGAAACTGATTTGGGAACAGGCAATATTGCAAAGCAAATTGTATTGGACCATGCGGATAAGGGAATGTACTTTGTTCAGCTGATTTCTAAGGACGGTTCAATTACCAAAAAAATCATTTGCCAATAATATCCGCAAGCCCATAACACCAACTCAGTCTGAGTTTTTGTTTTTAGAATTGCCCAACTCGGCAATTTTATGCCTGATTCCTGATTAGGTATAAACATTTCAACGTTAATAAGTTTCGTGTTCTTCATCCTGGCAGCGTTCAATTTTCTCGAAATTTGAAAACTATTGATGAAACTTATCTGTATATCTGGCGTTTTACTATATAGCCAGTTGAACAGACTTTTTAAATAAGACGGATATGACCAGGATAGCTGACTTTCATAAACTATTGATCTCCCTGCTTGTTATTGTGCAAGTCTTCACAACATTCACCCTCTCATTTGGAAACGTCAACAACCGAGATACCTTAGGAACAGACTCAATTACCAATTACACGACTGCGGGTGATACTACAATCGTATCCATTCCGAATACTGCAATAGCAGGGGGTTTGACCGACTCATGCGCAACAGAAAAAGGTGAAACGAAAGAAAGTAATGATGCGGTTATTGCAAGTTCAACACTTTCGCAAACGGACTCAACCTTATCCGTTGCTTTCGATTCTGTGTACACATATGATTTTGTGGAAGACTACGATTATCTGGCTGTAATTGATAGCCTCATTGGACAGGAATACCTTTTATATAGTTGTTTTGAATCAGACACCGCAGTATTAAATACCTACGACTTCTGCCCAGACCTCGTGCCGCTGTACAGCCCATCAGACTACAGCGAGCGTCTTGGATATCTGGATTCTGGAACTCCTTTTAACCTCGTATACAACAAAGCCGTTCACAACTTCATACAATTGTATGCCAATAAAAGAAGGGATCAGATATCTAGAATGCTAGGGCTGGCGGAGTTGTACTTCCCAATGTTTGAAGAGATGTTGGACCTATACGGATTGCCCGCAGAACTGAAATACCTGGCAATCGTAGAATCAGCGTTAAAACCTAACGTAAGATCTAGGGTTGGCGCAAAGGGCTTGTGGCAATTTATGTATCGCACCGGCAGAATGTATGGCCTCAAGACAACTAGCTATATAGATGATCGCTGTGACCCCTACAAGTCGACTGTAGCGGCTTGCAGGTACCTTAAATACCTACACGGGCTATACAACGATTGGGACCTTGCTCTTGCGGCCTATAACAGCGGCCCAGGAAGAGTGAACAGAGCAATACGTCGGTCTGGCGGAAAGAGGAATTATTGGGATTTATGGAGATATCTGCCAAGAGAAACTCGTGGTTATGTACCCGCATTTATCGCAGTTAATTACATTATGGAATATGCTACGGAGCATAATATCTATCCCACGCCTCCAAAGTTTTTTGATTACCAACAAGATACTGTAGTTGTACACCGAAGAATAGAATTTGATGCGCTCACGGAAGTCCTGAAGGTTTCATTAGAAGATTTACGTTACCTCAACCCTGTCTATAAAAGAGACATCATTCCCGGGATTGAAGGAGAGTCATATGTACTTGCGCTGCCCGCAGAAAAGATTGGCGACTTCATCAATAACCAGGAGGCAATTTATAACTACAAGTTACCTACGCCACCAAAAGAAGGTCCCACAATTCCTCTTCAAATTGCAAAGAGCAACAATACATCAAATGAGAAAAGGATTGTACATATTGTTAAAAGTGGAGAGGTATTGGGCCTTATTGCAGAAAGATACAAGGTTGGATTAAGCCAATTAAAAAACTGGAATAATTTGTACAGCTCTAGAATAAGAGTTGGGCAGAAACTCATAGTTTATGCGAAGGTAAAGCCCCCTGTTAAGAAAGCGGCGATTGTTCAATTAGCATCTTCTCAAAAGAACAATGAAAACGTTAGGTTCAAATACCATACAATTCAAAGCGGCGACACATTGTGGGACATTGCTAAACTGTACGATGGCGTTTCAATAAAGCAGTTGAAGCAGCTGAACCAGATAAGCAATGATAAAAGGCTCAAGCCAGGAACAAGAATCCGTATTTCGCCTATCTCCAGCTAATTTCTGGCCCGTATTTTGTTTATTTACGTAATATTAGTCAAGCATTCTCTTTGAGATATGGTCCTCCTTTTTCGATTCAGTTTGTTGCTCTTTACTTTCGCATTTATCGCGTGTGATACCAACAAGAGCGAACTATTGCCTGGTTCTACTGGAAAGTCTGGCGAAGTTATCGTAGTGATCGCCCAAAATCATTGGGAATCCAGTCTGGGTAGTGCTATCAGAAAGGTGTTGGCGCAGCCTTATCCCGCATTGCCTCAAGAGGAGAGCCTTTTTAATGTCGTTAATGTTAAGACTGCTGCGTTTAAGGGCATACTCCGACGCCATAAGAACATTCTATACCTGGATATTCGCGATTCCTCTAAAGAAGCAATGGTAAAGAAGAAAGAAGTCTGGGCGAAAGGACAGATTGTGGTTACCATATACGCTAATAACAACTTGGCCGCGGCAAAGCTCATCTTATCAAGGAGCCAAAAACTCATTTCATATTTCGCGGATGCCGACCGCTACCGCCTGATGAAGGGCTACTCAAAAATTAAAAACAAAAAGGTTATTGATGAGCTTGAAAAGAACCTTCAGATAAAGCTTTCAATCCCAATGGGTTACGATGTTGCAAGCAAAGCCAATCGCTTCATGTGGATTAGAAAGGAAACGGGAGAGACCAGCCAGGGATTATTTATTTATGACTACCCGTATACTGACAAGAAATCCTTTTCTGTGGAGAGTATTGTTCACTTCCGTGATTCCTTAACCCGTGCTTATGTGCCTGGGGCATTAGAAGGTTCTTATATGAAGGTTGTGAAGGAATTCCCTCCAGTGGTTAAGGAAGTAAGTTTTAACGATAATTATGCCATTGAAGTTCGTGGCCTCTGGGATGTAGAGGGTGATTTTATGGGTGGGCCTTACCTCAGTTATACCATTTTGGATATTGAGCATAACAGAGTTATTTGTGCGGAGGCTTATGTATATGCTCCAAAATTCAGCAAGAGAGACTATCTACGGCAGATGGAAGCAATTTTGCTCACCCTGAAGTTCGCTAAGAAGTAAGATAACTCCCTTTTACATTAATATATAATTTTAGTAAATAATAGACTCTGGCCAAACATCGGTTTAGCATCAGAGATTTGCGGCGAGCACGCAAGTCTTTTTAAATTGTTTGATCTCTCCATTCAAGCCAAAGACTTCAAAATATATTATATAGATACCAATCCTCGCGCGTTCATTTTCCTCCGTAACGCCATCCCAGGAATAGGTACCAGAGGTACCGAGTAACTCGTTTTGAAGTAGACTTTTGATAAGTCGTCCTTTCGCGTCATAAATTGTGATCGTGCCTACAAACCCTGGATCATCAAACTTATAACTTATGTTCACTACGTCTTTTTCGCCATCATTATCAGGAGAAAACAGCTCCGGTTCAACCGTTACC
>NVRZ01000041.1 GCA_002401055.1 Bacteroidota bacterium | reverse complement strand
GGGTGAGACATTTGTAAAGAATCTTCTTCATGGCAAACAATTTTTGTCGCCCTGAGGTCCAAAGGTGTGTTTAAGTAATTGATTGAAAATTATCGACAAAAAAGAGGGCGTGAACCTCATTGCTTTCATCCTCCCAAAGAAGGTAGGTCATACCCGCAAAGAATGAATCCGGCAAAAGGACACGCCCAAAATTGGACGTAATCGCTTCACCATTCCTCTTTGCATTAAAAATTGACCTGTTTTCTCTGGGGAAATGGCAGCTTACGCTACTTTTTATATGTCTTTAAGTTGATTTTATTCGATACGATTTAGTTTTTGATTGAGTATCAAAGATACAGAATAGTTCAGAAGTGAAACCTCAATAAGCTTCTAACCCTGATTTATTAGGAGTTCACCTCACTTTATGCTATGATCCGGATATGTCCCGAAAGGGTCACTCCGTCATAAGGATGGGGTTAAGAAGTATTGCTCCTCCCAATCTCTGTTGAGGGGCTTTTTCTTTGTCTTTATTCATTAACCCAACCCGCACGCACTAAATATTGTAAAACTACCTCATGAAGAGGTATTGAAATTTCAAAAGCTCTACAAAGAATGTTTTGGTATTGATTTACCATTGGAGCAAGCTGAAGAAACAGCTAACGATTTGTTTCAGTTATGTGCCTTCGCACATGGCTATAAAATTGTTGATTGATTTCTCAGGAAAAGGCCATTATTATATTGTGGCTTATCCATTCTTTGTACATCTGAGTTTTTGTTCTGCCCAAAAATGGGCGGTTCTGCCAAAGAAACACTCAGGTGCGGAATTGGATAAGCCAGAACCGTCCGTTTTTGTTAGCCTCAATTTCATGCAAATTAATTTATCACAAGTTCGTTTCGGGCTTTACGCCAGAAAGTCTTCAGTACAGGAAGATCGGCAAGCTCTTTCCATTGATTCTCAACTTGATGAGGGAATAAAAGGTGCCAAAATTGAAGGGTTAAATTTTACAAAAAAATATACTGATTCTGCTTCCGCGCATACTATAAATAACCGAGCGAATTTCAATAAACTGATAGGGGATCTGCAAAGTGGAACCATCAATGGGATTTGGGTTTGGAAAGCTGATCGCCTTGCTCGTAATCCAATTGAGGGAGGACAAATCATCCACTTGCTGCAAACACGGGTTATTAAAGTAATTAAAACCCCCTTTGCACAATACCTACCTGATGATAATATGATTGGTCTTTTTATTGAATTTGGGATGGCAAACCAATACAGTCTTGACCTTTCCAAAAATGTAAAGCGAGGGAACGCCAAAAAGATTCAAATGGGTGGCTCATGTGGCCAAGCTCCACAGGGTTATCTAAATAATAGAGAAAAGAAAACTGTAGAGCCTGATCCAGAACGGTTTGATCCTGTCCGAAAAATGTGGGATCTATACCTCACTGGAGGCTATTCCCTAAACGAGATATGTAAAATTGCAAGTGATAAATGGGGGTTTCGCACGAGAAGAAAAAGAAATATTGGTGGCGTAAAGATGCGTCCTTCATCTCTACATTGCATTTTTACAAATCCGTTTTATTACGGAAAAGTACGGTGTAAAGAACACGAAAACATGGGGATTCATCAGCCAATGATTAGTAAGAGGGAATTTTTGGCCGTTCAGAAATTATTAATACCTAGTGGTAAGGGTTACAGTACTCCTTACTGCTTTCCTTTCACCAACTTGGTGAAATGTGGTGAATGTGGGGCGGCAATTACTGCTGAAAAAAAGGTGAAGTATGCTTGTCCAAAATGCAGAAAGCAATGTTCTGCTAAAAACCCTTTGCCTTGTCCACGATGCAAGAAGACGATACCCGAGGAAGTAATTCAAAGTGGGAATTGGTACACCTACTATCGCTGTACGAAGAAAAAAAGAAGATGCTCGCAAAAGTACATTACGGAAAGGAAGCTAGAAGATCAATTCATACAGGTACTAGACGAGTTAGAAATAGATCCCAGGTTTGAAGAAATAAGTATTGGTTGGTTAAAAATACTGCATAAGGACAATGCTGCTCATAATGAACACTTACTGAATAAATTTCAGCAAAATTATAAAAAACAATACCGAAGATTGGAGAGTCTATTGGACCTGAGATTAGATGAGGAATTGGATGCCGAAACATTTAAGGCAAAAGAAAAGACTATTATAGGTGAGAGGGATTACTGGAAAGAACAACTTAATTCCTTAGAAAAAAATGGAGATGAACGATTTCAAGAGATAGAAAAGGAGTTCACTTTTTTAGAAGGGATAAGTCGAGAATTTGAAAAAGGAACAATTAATCATAAAAAACACGTCCTTCTTAAAATCGGCTCGAACCTCCTGTTAAAAGATAGAAAACTCGCTCTAGAAGTGAAGCCATACCTAAAAATGATACTGCGCTTGAAAAACACAGGTGTACCCCCGCTCGAACCTCCATCAACCTTCAATACAAGAAGGCAGATTAGTGGTCTCAAGCAGAAGCATCCTGAATGGTGGGCGCAGTTGGACAAAATTTACCACTACTTTATGGAAAATGCACCTTTTATGATTGAGTGAATTTCCAATGATCTTTTATACTTTATTTCCTTTGCTACCAAGCCAGTTTCATGTATAAGTTGACTCGCTCTTACACGAGAGACTGACGACCACTAAAAAGAAAGCCCCTCTGGAGGGGCTGCCATCCCAATCTCGTAATTCGGATTGCCCAGTCATTATGATTGGCTTTTTTGTATGGGTCAATTTTCGTCTCCTCAGCAATAGCTGAGTACGGATACCCAACGGAAAAACATGGGCAGAAAGCTCACTTATTTTTTAAGCTTTCTAACTCATGAAAAAAAATGAAAAACAAAAACTAGATAGAAGATTGAAGATTCTTAGACCTCTTCAATGGTGTAAAGGTCAGTCTTTGGGACGGGGGTGCATTGTGAATTTGAAAGATGCTACCCCTGTTATGGTCGAATTTCTCCGATTAAAATATTTAGAAAACCCCAGGCACATGAAAGGCGATATTGAATATCTTTTTCACTATCCAGGCCGGGGGCATTACCCCGAAGAAGAAACCCCATTTGGCAAAATAAGATACAAAGGGGAATGAATGATTTAGTGTAAGAGCAAATTTCCGCTGGGTGTCCGAGACAATTAGAAAGTAACCTCAACTTATTATTTCAAAAATTATCCCTTCCACTTATATTCTCTGGGATGCTCCGCTCTTCTTCGTGTTTCAAACCTTCTGGGGTCATCAGCTAAAACTTCTTTCAAAATCCAACCAGCATCTATTCCTGCCAAATCCACCGCCTTTTCTGATGTTTCTCCCGCATCATGATAATGCTCATACAATGGGTATAAAGGCGTATCAGTCCAATCAAAATTAACACCACCCATCAAGTCTCTAAGGCCAAACCATTCCCCCTCACGGTTCTTGCACCAACAATACACGCTCCCTTGCAAAAAATCTTCTATTCTTTGCTGTGTTTCCTGGTCTAGCCACTCTACGGGCCTAAGCCGCTTGTTACCTCCATGTAAAGACATATTGCTCTTATTCTTCCTCTGGTTCTGGTGGTGGGGCTGGCTGAATAGTCGGTCTGAAGATGTTGGCAATATCATCCTCTGAAGTAACGATATTGTCAGACTTTGTGATGTCATTGATTACACCTTCCGGATATTCTTCTATCTCAATCGTAGCGTCTGTTATTAAATCAGAATCATGAGTTCCACGCCAGATACGTCGTATTCCTTGTGGTGCATCGTCTGTTTCATCCACCTCTACATCAACGTCAATTTGATGTTGTTGTCCGTTGGCATCAGTGGCATCTACTGGAATTGTTGGCATAATTTTCGGTTTTAGAATTAGTGTTTAGTGACTTTTATGATTAGGTAATTGTCTCCAATTTGATTACTTCAACTCCCACATATCTGGTGGGGCGAATCTCCAAACTACTATTTGAAATCCACCTTTGGTGGAAGTTTCAAGGCTTTCATTAACTTCTCTCTTGAAACCTATGGCTAGATTCGTTTTTATTCCCTGTTGGGTCATTTCCGCCTCAAGGTCAGCACTGATTTTATCCAAACTTGTGTTGTTCAAGGTAATATCATAAGAGACTATTCCTACAGCAGTAATCAAGTTATATTTCTTCTCAACTAAGAAATCTTTACATTCTAAATACCCTCCTTTCAGAAGTTTCTCCATTGCGTCTCTATGAAGCCCCCATTCAGAGTACTTTGCCTGAACTACAAGTTCTTTATCATTTACCTTTGAGTAAGCCGCTTTTAATTTTGCTTCTATTTCGGGTAAATTAGTGATCCCAGGATTGAGTTTTTTAATTTCTTCTAAATTACCTTCTACCGCTGCATTTACATCAAGTTCTAGTTTTTCCGTTTTCTTGTATTTAATCTTTTTTCCTGATGGGTTTGCCAAGTTGATAACATCTTTATCAGTAAATGGATTAGTTAATGTCAAAGAACACTTTAAAGCCCTATCGCCCAATCTATTATCAACGGGAAAAGCGTGACCAATAATTGATGTAGCGACATCTCTTAGAGTAGTTGTCGAATCGACATCAGGTGAGAATAACTTGTCGTAAAAAGGAAAGACAATTCCAAATTGTCCTGGTTCACACGCCTTAAACCCACAAACCACTTTGGGTCTGAGTTTGGCATCTGGAAATTTATAGGTTTTACAGGCAGACATTAATCCTAATATCAGGATCAGAAAAATTGAAGTTTTGATTTTCATTCGGTTTGGGTTTTTAGTAGTGATTTGGTTTGCTTCATAATTGCCAGAAAACCTAATGCTTGATTGTCCTTCTGTTGAGCGTCATTTGTCCGACCTCAAGCTGAATTAGGTAAATCCCATCTGATAATGCGGATAGGTCAATAACTGGTTCACTCGCTTCACTCAACTTCTGAACGTACAACAACTCGCCCAGGACATTGTAAATAGCAATCTTGATATTTTCGTTTTCAGGTAGATTCGTTAGCGTGATCTGCCCAGTGGTGGGGTTGGGGTAAACAGTGAAGATGCTTTGATGGGATAATAATTCAGAAACTGATACGAAAGGAGGCGCATTACCTAAACTGTCAGTTTTAATTAAAATAGCACTTTTATCACTCGTCAAAATTGAAGTATGCCCTGTTAAAATATATCCGCCATCAGTTGTCTGTTTTACAGATTTCCCACTATGAGAATCATAAAATCCAAACGTTTTAGCCCAATCGGTATAACCATCACTATCCGTTTTAACTAAGTACGTATTAATTCCATTCTCACCTGCTAAAATATACCCGCCATCAGTTGTTTGCTGTACTGAGTGAAACCCTCCTATACTTCTTGTCCACAAAGTATCACCATTGGGATCAACTCTAACTAACTGTGAACCACAGGCAATATATCCTCCATCAGTTGTTTGCTGTACAGCATGTCCATAACTACTACCTGTGCCAAAATACTTATTCCATTGTACATTGCCAATAGAATCTGTCTTAACAAGATACATGCTGTAATCATTGACATTCAGACGTGCTCTCCCCACTAAAATATAACCGCTATCACTTGTTTGTTGTACGCAATATCCTTCTGCAAACAATGGGGCACTATATGTCTTAGACCAAAGCGAATCTCCATTGGCATTTGTCTTTGACAAGTACATTTTATCGTCCTGTGCGCCTACTATAATATACCCACCATCAGTTGTTTGTTCAACTGAAAGGCCACTGGCATTGTCGTAATATTTAGTCCACAGAGTATCTCCTGTTTCATTAGTTTTTACCAGATAGATAAACCCTGAATCAACAGATGTATCTATTTTGTTATTTGTTGATACTCCTACTAAAATAAAACCGTTATCGGTTGTTTGCTGTACGGAATAACCCCACGTAAAATATTTTTCACCGTATAATTTCATCCACACAGTATCACCGTTGAGATCGGTTTTAACCAGGTACATACTGCTGGTATCAGTTTGTGGATTTAATGCACCACCAAATAGAATGTACCCGCTATCCGTTGTTTGTACAACAGATTCACCATACTCCCAACCCGCCCCATTATAGGTTTTCATAAAGGTAGTCTGCGAAAACAAACAGGATGGCAGGAGTATAAGCAGAACAATGAATGGGGTTTTCCCTTTCATGTTTGCAAAGATCAGAATTTTATGAATTTGTGTGATTTAACACCTCCTTGCTTTGTATAAAAGCCCAAAACATAGACACCCTTTTTCAAGTGTTCAATTGAAAGTGAAGCGCGGTTCTGATTGGCTGGCAATAAAAGTACAATCATTTCTCTTCCCAACATATCATACACGCTTACTGAAACATTATCATTCGTACTTTCCAGTTCATATGCAATAACCAACTCATCGTTACTTTTGTTGTAAACGTTTATTTTACCAGCAAGGGGATTAGTGGCGTTTTCCTCAACACCTATACTTACACCTATACTCTGCAATGAATTGAAACAATTTACCCTCCCATACTGCATTTCTAAACTTCGTCCAGGGTCGCCAGGAACCTCATTATAATCATAAGTGCCTGTATTTACTTGTTCAGCACCAGCTATTATTGTATCTCTTACTTCATCCCAGGTTAACTCATTGTTCTTGGATAAGAGTATGGCTGCAATTCCTGAAACAATTGGAGCTGCCCAGGAGGTTCCTGTGGAAGTAGATATATTAGGAGCATAGTGTGTAGAAGTAACCTCAGCAGCAGGCGCAACCACTTCATAGAAAGGCCCAAAATTGCTTCCTGCTGGATCGGCTGTATCACCACTTGTATTTGTCCAGGTTCCCCATCCATCCCCTTTTTCTCCTCTGAAATCATCGGGATTAGTACCACCTACGCCGATAACAAATTGGCTCATTGCAGGATAAAATGTACTTGTATCATTGTTGTTATTTCCTGCTGAACCAACAAAAATAATTCCCAATGTATCTGAAAGGGTTACAGGATTGATCCTTCCGGTATTTACAGCATTTGAAATAGCGTTTTCCAATACAGGTACAATACCGAACTCAATGCTCCAGCTCATATTGACAATATCAGCGTCGTCTATTACAGATTGTTCTATTGCTAATACTGCGTGGCCAAGATTACCATCAAACAGATAGGGTATTATTTTTGCTTGATGAGCAACCCCTGCAACACTATTGTTATTATCAGCTATGGCAGCAATTAATCCGCTCGTTTGCATAGCATGTGAACGGGTGGGATCAGCTATTGTTGTACCTGTAATAGGCAGGGTATCAATAAAATTAAACCCATTAAGGAATTGTCCTGCCATATCCACATGACCAAAATCAAACCCAAAGAAATCAATCACCGCTACTTTTATACCATTTCCTTTAAAACCTTCACCCCAACACTCACATATATCTGCATCTGCATCATTTGTACCGGACTGACCTGCCAAATTAACAACGTTTCCTTCGTTGCGTATGTGCCATAGGTAATCAGGTATTCCATTACTTGCACCCAAACTAAATTCATTAATGTTTAGGCAAGCATCTGGGGTAAATGCCTTTCTATCCCCTTCAACAATTTTCACAATGTTGATTTCACTTACAAATACGTCGCCCGCAGTTGTAGCCGGGTCCATGTTGCACCTGGGCGGCCCTATCTTGAAAATGTACGTCCAACTATATCCTTGCGGTAAACTGCTACTTGGTGAATGATCCAGTATTAAATCATTTCTGGTTGCAAATGCCTGAACATCTACCAGAGAAATATTTGGGTCTTTAAAGACAACTAATATCCGGCGCACCTCTCTCGTGGTTACAGAGCTATGACTACCCAAATCAGAAAAATCATCCATCGGTCTAACATCCCACTCAAATACGCTTTGCGTCCAATACGGTGTTGAACCCCGTACATCAAACCGTCTTACTAGTGTCTGGTCTTTTGTAAAACCTGTTCCCACTTGCCATCCCGTTTGTCCAGGGTTAATCCCAATCTCACCGATTATGTCTATCAATGTGTCATTTTTATACAACCCAATTGCATCATCACCGCCAAAACTGTGATTGGATGCCGTGGCATCACATAATGCGATTACGGCGGCCTCTGCTTGGTCATTTCCACATACAAATACATCCTTGGAGAGAATGGTTCCAAAAAATTGGATTACTTCCGGATTAGTGGCACTCCCATTTTTGAAAATCTTTAAGGTGTATTGACTTAGGTTTATATCCTTTTCTGTGGGATTATATATCTCTATGACCTGGTTCTTTTGTGAACCTTCAACATATTCAGAAATGAATAACTCTCCACAATTGCCAACGGCTTGAGCGTTAGCCAGTATTGAAGTTGCACAAAGCAAGCAAATAGCAGTAATTTTTTTCATGGTTTCTGGGTTTGATTGGTACTGAAAAAACTCCTCAGTTTTGAGGGGTTTAATATTACGAAATAAAATTTTTATAAAAAAGAGCAGAAACACCCTATTTAAAATACCCGTACTTCTACGTGGTTTTTACGTATTTAGACCCATCTTGTATCTGTAAAATAGCCAGATTACGTTGGTCTGAATTATTAATTACACTCTTTGAAGAATAAGAGTACCGTGCCAAGTATGGTACATATCGCAGCGATCGTTACGATTGTTTTTGAAACTGACTTCCCGCTATTTGTGGGATAGGATACGGTTAAATTTTTCTTGACTTGTTCTTCCCGCCACGCTTGCTCTCCACTGATCCAATAAACTATTGCAATTATCCATCCAACAAGAAGCAACAAAGCCGTAATTTTATTTGTAATGAGATTCTGTGTGGAGTCGCTCAGAAGATAGACTGTAACGACAACCAAGCAGAGCATCGCAGCCCTCTTTCTTGTTATCTCGCCTCTGGTCATAGGTTGCTATGAGCTGTATAGGGATTTGCAACCACTTCTATCACAATTAAGTTAGTTTCGTTTTGCACACAGGACACTTGCTCAAATCCGCATTGCCAAAGAAACCGTACCCACTTTTACAACTACTGCATACAAAATGACCCTTTTCACAAATTTTCCCTCCCTCCAATTCTTTTTCTTTTCCGCATTTTACACATGTTCTTTTTGCCATAACCGATTAATTTAACCGTTGCATTACCAATATTAATGATATTGAAATGTCGGGGTGAGAGGATTTGAACCTCCGACCTCCCGGCCCCCAGCCGGACGCGCTACCGGACTACGCCACACCCCGAAAATTGAGAGAGCAAAAATAAGAATTTTTGTCGGGAGCTTGCCTGTGCTTGCAAACTGCTTGCAAATTCAAAGAACAAAGAAGGAGTAAACACGCCCCCCAGCCATGTACGCTAACCGGACTGCGCCACATCCCGAACTAAATTCGATCTTCATCTCAGCTACTCTCCAGTCAAAGAGTCGTCGCATTAATCGGAGTGCTTGTCCCCCGTAGCTCAAAGAGCGAAGGAGGACCGCATCCCGAATAAATAGGAGGCAAAGCTAAGAATCTAAGCGGATTAACAGGGCTGGTTTTTTTTGAGGTATAAATTGAATTGGGTTCAATCAGAAGGATATGATTTGAGAAAAGGCAACCCTTTGTTAGCTTTTATCGTCTTTAGGCAAGTGAATGAAAGTTATAATATGTATATCTTTACAATTATCTATTTCAAAACAATATTTTGAAAGCATTTTCTTTTAAAATATATCTGCTAAGCATACTGCTGTCATGCGCAACATTGGCGCAGGGGCAGAGTACTGTAACCTCGTGTAAGACGGATCAGGTAAATGACGATCTGTTTAACTCGGATAAGGCCCTCAAGCTTGCTCGCAAAGCGACCGAGGACCAGATCAACAGTATAATTCAAGCAAATAAGTTTGCTAAACCATCCGGAACCATCTACATTATTCCTGTTGTCGTGCACGTTATTCATACTGGCCAAGCAATTGGATCAGGTGCTAATATTTCTTTGGCGCAGATTCAATCACAAATTGATGCGTTAACACGCGATTTTCGAAGGCTTCCGGATGATGGTGGTATTGCTCAAGGCGCAGGTGTGGACACAGAAATTCAATTTTGTCTTAAGGCAGTGAACAGGGTAGATGGTTCATCTGTATCGGGGTACTCAACTAGTGGTATTACCAGCTCAAATGAAGTATCGGTAAAAGCACTTAGCCTGTATGACAATTGTTGCTATTATAATATCTGGACGGTTACTGAAATAGATGGAAATAATGGAGGCGCAGGAACGCAGGGATATGCATATTTCCCCAATAACTGTAGTTATAATAAGGATAAAGACGGAACAGTAATTCTGTATAATGCATTTGGAAATGACCCTGGTGGGGGGAATGGCTACAACTTAAAAACCTATACACAGCTGGGGCGCGTTATGACCCACGAAATGGGGCATGGATTGGATCTCTACCATACTTTTGGTGGAGGCTCCTGTACAGAGACAGATTGTAATACTGATGGCGACCGATGTTGTGATACTCCTCCTCACCCTGGTAATAATACAAACTGTGGAACACCTGAATGTTCCGGCACGCAACCAGTTAACAATTACCTGGACTATACTGGCGAGGTTTGTCAGAACATGTTTACATTGGACCAGGCAAATAGAATGAGGGCTGCGTGTGCAGGCCCAAGGGCTGGCCTTTTCGCTCTAGCTTGCGCTTGCCCTCCACTATTACCAGTGGATGCTGGAGTTATAGCAATTTTAGGACCCGTGGGATCAGACTGTGGAGATTCCTTATGTCCTCAGGTAATATTAAAGAATTTTGGTTCTGATCCTTTAACCAGTGTTACAATTAATTACCAGGTTGACGTTACAAATTATACTTATGCTTGGACTGGAACTCTTGCACCCAACTACACGGATACCATTGACCTGCCTTGTGTGGCAGTAGGAGTAGGTGCTCATACCTTTACTTCCTGGACGTCCTTGCCTAATGGTGTTACTGACGGCGATCTGAATAATGACAGTTCTTCAAGCACATTCAATACAGTTGCAGGTAGCGCGGTTACACTGACGATTACAACTGATAATTTTGGTTATGAGACCTACTGGGAGGTTACGGATTGCGGATCCACGGTTTATGGATCAGGTGGAAACCCATTAGCGCCTCCAGGAGGCCAAAATCAAACTGCGTCTACAAATAGTCCGGCATATGCGGGCAGTACAACGTATAATGAACAGATTTGCTTGGTTGATAGCTGTTATTGCTTTACTATCTATGATGACTTTGGCGATGGGATGTGCTGCACCAGTGGGTCAGGATCGTTTTTACTTCAGGACCAATTTGGTAATACCCTTGCTTCTGGCGGGGCGTTTTCTAGTATTCAGACTACCAACTTTTGCGTTACTTCTATTCTTCCTGTTGCTATTTATTCTGCGGACAACACGGTTGTTTGTGAAGGAACTACGGTGAATTACACCGACATGAGCACAGGTAACGTAATATCTTGGGCATGGACTTTTGCTGGAGGAATACCAGCCACATCTTCAGAACAAAATCCTTCCGTGGTTTATAATACCGCTGGAATATATGATGTCACATTGATCGCAACGAATAGCATTGGTGAGGATACGCTAATATCCACAAGTTATATTACTGTTAATGCAAACCCCACCGTTACAATGGTTGGTGGAAACGTGAATTGTGCTTGTAATGGAACTGCAAGTGCTACGCCCCTTACTGGATTGGCACCTTTTACTTATTCATGGAATGACCCTGCTTTACAAACAACGACCAGTATATCTGCGCTATGTGCAGGAACCTACACGTTGACGTTGACGGATGCAAATGGATGTGTGGTTCAAGGCCTGGCTTCAGTAGTTGAAACGAGTAGCTATAGCACTGCAATCACAGCCAGTAGCAATGTTACCTGTAATGGGGCAGGAGATGGTTCAGCTACAGTTACAGTTTCGGGTGGCATTACTCCATATACGTATGCCTGGAGTAATCTTGCTACAACTTCTAGTGTTTCGTCTTTGACTCCTGCAACATATTCAGTTACAGTTACAGATGCTAACAATTGCACATCGATTGAAACTGTCACCATTACAGAACCTGCGGTTCTGGGAGTTACCGCGACGAGTACCAACTCGGGATGTTTTAGGTCTTGCTTCGGTACTGGAACTGCATCTCCTTCAGGGGGTACTATGCCTTATACATATCTATGGGATGATATTGACCTGCAAAATTCCGTCACTGCACTTTCGCTTTGTGCGGGGTCGTTCAATGTGCTTGTTACGGACTCTAGCGGTTGTACCGCTACAACGGGAATAACTGTTACTGAGCTTCCCGAAATTATTCTGGCCATGGATTCTACTGATGCAACTTGCGGAGCATCAGATGGTACAGCTACGGTTACCGCTTCAGGTGGAACTGGATCTACTTATTCATACTTCTGGAATGTTGTACCCCTGCAAACCACTGCAACCGCAACCGGATTGGCCGCTGGCTCATATACAGTAATGGTAACTGATAGCGTAGGCTGCTCCCAATTGGAAAATGTTTCAGTCAATTCTACGGGTGGTCCAGTAGCTACAATTACAGCGTCATCCGATCCTTTGTGTAGTACGACTTGTTCTGGATCGGCAACCGCATCTGTATCAGGCGGCGTGAGTCCTCTGACATATTTGTGGAGTGACGCTGCCAATCAAACTACTGCAATAGCAACTGGCTTGTGTGGATTAAATTATACTGTAAAAGTAACAGATTCCAATGGTTGCGTGACTACCGCCTCAGTTGAATTGACTAGCCCCCCAAGTTTAAATATAGCGATTACGGATAGTAACGATGTGTCTTGTAATGGCGTTTGTGATGGAAGTGCCACTGTAAGCGCTGTGGGAGGAACGGGAGCATATACATATTCTTGGAGTAACAGCCAAACAACATCTACTGCAACTGTACTGTGTGCTGCGTCTTACACAGTTAGCGTAACAGACAATAACGGTTGTGTGATGAGCGCACCTGTTACAATTGAACAGCCGCCGCCGCTAACGGCTACAACAACGGGTACAGTAACACCTTGCCCTTGCCCTTGTGCAGGGGTGGTACGGGTATTTCCAGCTGGTGGAACTCCACCTTATAATGTTATTTGGAGCAGTGGCGAAACAGATAAATACTTGTCAAAATTATGCGATGGAACATATGGGGTAACTGTAACTGATGCAAACGGTTGCATTGTAATAGGAACCAGTGTAACTATCACTAATTAAAAGTAATTGAATGAATAACATGAAGGACTATAAGCGTAAAGATGGTTTGAAAGAGTATTCCTGGATTCATTTTAGCAACCAGGTTAACTCGCTTATGTTCATGCTGATGATCTTAAATTTTGGGGCAATGGCACAATCTTCGGAAGTTGTAACGTTTAAGTCAACCACCGTTAATAGTGATGATCAAAGATCAGCTCCTAAAGAAGAAAAAGCAATAGAGTTTGTTATAATAGGAATAAATAGTTCGCAAAATATGTACGCTACTGAGGAACTTCTTGCAAATGAGCAAGGAATTGACAGGGCTAGAATAGGTGCGGTGAATAATCACTGCACTGTGATATCGCTACAAGGTTATTCGGTTGATGAGCAGTACATTAAAAACCTATTGAAGTCAAAAGGATTAAGTATTGGTCAATACTCGGAAAGATGGATCAATAAACCTTATACCAGTCCGGGTGATAAAGTATATATTCAAAAGTAATGTACTTGAGAAGAAAAAATATTGGTGAATCATTAAAGATGTCCGTTAGATTATTTCTAATTGCTCTCTTCTTTATTTGCGGAATCCCTGGCTTGACTGAGATAGGAGGCGTTTATGCGCAGCCAGCCAATAATGTTTGTTCGGGTAACATCGCGGTTACACCTGATGGATCTTGTACAAACGGAACCACAGTTGCTGCTACTGATAATTGGACAGGGACAGTAGGGTGTCAGGCTGGAAATAATCCTGAGGTTTGGTATTCATTCACAGCAGATTCAACTGTTCTAACTATAGAGGTCACGGCTGGAACTATGACTGGAAATCTAGAGTTTATTCTTATTGAAGCACCTCTGTTATGTTCAGGAGGTTTGACTTTAATCGGAAGTTCATGTGGGCCTTCAGTTCTCACTGACACAATTGTAGGATTGACGATTGGCCAGAATTATATATTTACAATTTCTTCATCCACCGGCGGTGATGGCACCTTTGATGTATGTATAACTTCAATAGAAATACCTCCGATTTCGGCCGGTGATTGCATAGAAGCTGTTCAGGTATGTACTGATCCATTTTTTAAAATTGCACCTGATGGATATGGATCAGTAATGGAAATTCCTGCACTAGGAACTGTTGGTAATCCCAATAACAACAACCCTGGCGGAAGTGGAAATTTTGGATGCCTGCGCGCCAATCCTCCTGAAACTAACAGCACATGGATGATCGTAACTATTAGCAATAGCGGCTTATTGGAATTCACCTTTGGTGGAAACGGAGCCCAGGTAGGTTATTATGATTGGATAATGTATCCATGGAATCCCAATGTATGTACTGACATCCCTGGTGGAAATTACGCTCCGGTTCGCTGTAATTGGAATGGGGTAAATACAGGGGGAACAGGTTTAGCAAGTACAGTGCCTGTCGGGGGGAATTCTAGTAATTATGAGCCACCTCTACCTGTAATCTGTGGGGAAAGCTATATCATCTGCTTCTCTAACTATAGCTCGGTAACCACTAATGTTCCACTTGAATTTTACGGAACAGCTAGCGTAATATGTGATCCACCGGACATTGTAGTATCTGTAATTCCACCAAATCCAACTATTTGTGCAGGAGAATCAGTAGTGCTAACCGGATCAGGCGCAGATATGTATATATGGTCCCCTTCTACTGGGTTAAGTGACACTACTGGAACCAGCGTGATTGCGAGCCCTACTGTAACCACTACGTATACGCTGAGAGGATATGACGGATGTTTTTCTGGAGATACTACAGTAACTGTTATAGTTCAAGCTCCTGATGCTGGATTTACATTTTCTGGTGATCAATGCTTAGCAACGAACAGTATCAGCTTCACCAACACCGGCGATATACCAGGAAGTTGTGGAGTAGGTTGTCCCACGTATAGCTGGGACTTTGGTAATGGAACGAATAGCTCAGGAACGGATGTAGCAGCGGCAAATCCTTCTATCACCTACTCATCTGGGGGAACATATATTGTCTCTTTAATTGTTGATGATGGTACTTGTGTCGCTCCATTCTCTCTACCTGTTGTAATCTCCGATCCTGTCCCAATTATTATTGGAACTGAAGAAAGCTGTAATGCCGGATGTGATGGAGCTGTTGATTTTACTGTTTCAGGTGGATTAGGCCCATATACCTACATCTGGAATTCAGGTGCAATAACTGAAGATGTAATTGATATTTGTGCTGGATTCTATTCTGTAACTGTTGTTGACGCTCTAGGATGCTCGGTAACGGATACTGTAACATTACAACCCTTTATTGATGTGGTTGCAGGGTTCATTAGCAGCCCGGATCAATGTTTGAATGGTAACAATTTCTCGTTTACAAATACCGGTGATGCACCAGGAAGTTGTGGAGGAAATTGCCCATTGTATTGGTGGGATTTTGGAGATGGAGCAACAGTTACTGGAACTGATGCAGCTGCTGCAAATCCTTCACATTCATACGGTGCATTTGGAACTTATACTGTAACACAAGTTGTTACCGATGGGTCGGGTTGTTCAGATACGGTAACCAATATTATTGAAGTTTTCGAGGCGCCGACCATTAGCCTTGTTCCTGTAGATGAATCTTGCTTTAATGCATGTAATGGAACTATAACTCTTTCTACCACTGGAGGTGCCTCAATAGCAGTTTATGCTTGGAGCAATGGATCTGGGTTGCAAAACCTCACTGGGCTATGTGGCGGAAGTTATTCAGTTACTGTAACGGATGTCAATGGATGTAAGGATTCAACGAGTATCGTTCTTAATACTGGAGTAGATGTTAAAGCTGGTTTTGGTTTTGATGGTGATCAATGCCTTGGTGGAAATACATTCAACTTTATAAATTCTGGATCTGCTGTTGGAGTGTGTGGTCCTGGATGCCCAACCTACACTTGGGACTTTGGCGACAGCAATGGTCAATCTGGTACTACTGCTTCAGATGCAAGTCCAACTCATGTTTATGGTTCATCTGGCACTTATACTGTATCTCAAATTGTGAGTGATGGCACATGTTCTGATACATCAATTCAAACGATCACTGTATGGGATGAGCCAACAACCAGCATTGTGGCAACGGCTGGCTCCTGCGACAGTACCTGTGATGGACTCGCTGACTTAACCGTGGTTGGTGGCACACCTTCTTACACCTACAACTGGTCTAATTTTGAAAGCGCTCAGGACAATTCTGGATTGTGTACCGGTACGGCTTTTGTGACTGTTACTGATGCAAATGGATGTATTGCGATTGATTCGGTTGTTATTGCTACGGGTTTGGGTATTACAGCCACTTCCTTAACTGTTGATGTGAGTTGTCTGGGTATGAGTGATGGTACAGCTACTGCAACAGGATCTGGTGGAATTACACCTTTCACATATGTATGGAGTAATGGGGATAGTGCCGCCATGGCCGATTCGCTTGCTGCAGGAACTTTTTATGTTACTGTAACCGATTCGGTTGGATGTATGACTATTGATACTGTGGTAATTGTGGAACCAGTTTCTGGAATATCTTCGGTATTGGTGCCAACTGACATTACATGTTTTGGCGGGAGCGATGGAGTTGCAACTGTCTTTAGTTCTGGAGGAACCACCCCACATAGCTATTTATGGTCAAATGGTGATAATATATCAGATGCGGACTCTCTTATTGCGGGCATGTTGTATTTAACAATTACAGATTCGAATGGTTGTGTAAAATTAGATTCAACTTTAATCAATGAGCCTTTGGCTCTGTCGAACACCATGATAAAAACAGATGCAAATTGTAATGGAGGAAGTGACGGTACTGCAACTGTTACCGTGTCAGGTGGAACATCACCGTATACATATTCCTGGAGTAATGGGGATATAGCAGCAACGGCAGATTCACTTTCACAAGGAACTTATACCGTAACTATTTTGGATACGAATGGCTGTATAGATTCAGCAAGTGTCATAATCACAGAACCAACAGCCATGGTATTGGTTGGAGGAAGCGTCGATGCGTCATGTGGGGCTTCAGACGGAAAAGTATTTGTAACCGTAACAGGTGGAACGGGAACGTACACTTATTCCTGGAATGATTTGGGATCTCAAACTACTGATACAGCATTTTCGGTAAGTGCTGCTGCCTATGTGGTAACTGTAACCGATTCTGCCGGATGTATTGATAGCACAACAGCTACTGTAAGCAATTCAGGTGCGCCGACAGTTAGTATGGCTTCATTCAATAATGTCAGCTGCTTTGGAGGAAATGATGGTACCGCAACAGTAACAGCCTCAGGT
>NVRZ01000040.1 GCA_002401055.1 Bacteroidota bacterium | reverse complement strand
CTCTTGCTAGAATCTTCCAACTTACTAATTGGCACTCCGACGGCTCCTAAACCGAAACCAATTATGTAGAAGATAAGAAGGTACTCTATGAATTTTAAAAAGAACTTTCCTACTCGCGGACTGTTCCTGAACCATTCGAATATTTTTGATCTTTTATCCAAATCCAGTAGTCGATCAAAAACTGGTATGTCAGGAACCTTGAGTTCAGATATTTCATGTTCTTTTTTGAGAGCTTCTATTTCGTATTGGAGCTTGAGGATTTCAAGTTGCTGCTTTTCAAGATCAAGTTTTTTACGTCCAAGCTTAAGATCTATCCATACTGCTCTGAGGTTGATCATCTTCGGGCCCACAATTAGTAATAAGGCCAATGTTCCAAGAATGTAGTTCCACGGCGGCTCTAGTGCAGCGACCAATGCCCCTATCAATGCGTCCATAAGAAGCAAAATGCGAAATTATAGCTTGATAAAACAGCGTAGAAATACCTGATTTGAGGTAACCGTATTTATACGGATTTAGGGTCGTGAAGGGAATTGGATACCAGAGCAGGATAGATGCGTGAAGCGTAGAAGCGCGCTGCACCACGCCAGGACGTATGTTGGGACAGGGGTTGTTGGTTGTTAACTTTTTAGCAGTACGTTGGCAATAAATGCCAAAGGCCTTACAATTGCGTAATAGCACACTTTTCTTAACCATTGGCTCTTAGCAATCGCTTGGGCAGGATAGGGCCCGTATTCATAGTAGTATTTCACAAACTGTTGCCCCCATTTTCTTTGCAACAGCCATTGGTCCCTGAATTCGCTAAGTTGAAGCACAATGGGATGATTGTAATCTCCCATGGTGGCAGTAGCAACAAAGCAAGGGCCCCTGCCTCCGGAACTGCTGGTAGCATCAGAACCATCTCCTTCGCCAGTAGAGCCGGTGCTCTCCGTACCCGAGTCATCATTTCCCGAGGATTCTGCTTCGCTCGTACCTATTGTTTCCGTGGATTCGGTGGAGCTGGATTCAACGTCGGTGTCATAAGAATAACCCAATGCTGAAATATCCCACACATCTGCAGGCGTTGCACTTCCAGAAACAGTGGGCTCCATCGGGTCATTGTAGTTTTGCCCGGGTGCACCTCCATTCATGGGCTGGTATCCCTCGCTGGGGTGCTGAGCCTGCCAGTCCGCCCATATCTTATCCACGAAACAATGATGCAGAAAGAATACCGGATCGTTGGGAGAGGTCATGGGCAACATAGAGCCTCCCACCCATACATGTCCCCGATTGTGTAACCCCGCTCCGGATTCGCCATACCAGCCCTCCAGCCTGTTGCGGAAGCTCGGATTGCTTCCGGTATTCCAAGGACTCGCATCATAAGGTGTCGTATTCATTGCATCATCAACATCAGATTGCGTGGACAAGCTGCCTGTACTCACGCCAAATTCGCGCTGCAACGCACCAGCAGGATTGCCACCCATTGTGATAATTGTCCATTCGCCTTGCCTGAACGGGCCCGTTTTCACAATGTCATTATCGCTGGAATCACCGTTTCCGCCCATAAGGTCGTCGGCCCACACCAGACCGTTGGCAGGGTTGCCAGATGCCTGATCTTCGGCCCAGTTCCAGTAGGGAAGTCCTAAGTCCGGATTGCCAGACAGGTCCTGGAGTTCCTTTTCATATTCCAGGAGAAATTGTCGGTGCCAGGGCAAAAAGGCGGGGCATCGATGAATATTACTCATTTGTGCCTGAGCATGGCGCATAACATATTGGTCGTAATTCCCGTTTGCTTTTAGCGCCTTTATTGCATCTGCTAATTGGGATTTTTCAGTAGCACTAAGGTCTTTCACATTCTTTCTGATTGCCATAATTCTTGACTTTTAATACGATTTACAAATATTATTCACCTCCCGAAATGGTATCGAAACCGGGGGCTTTATCCACCGTTTGCTTTGCCAGTTCCATTAAACTGGCATATTCCGTATAGGGCAGGTAATTGGTATAATAGTTACCCTCATCTGATTGAGCCACCTCAATGGACGCACCATCAATAGTTAGTTTATCATTGTCATCTATGACAATCTCAAATCCTTTGAATGTTTCTTTCTGTTCTGCCATGGCTTTTCCGTTTGATTAATATTGTGATTGATAAATTTTTATGATAGAGATGTTTCTTAATGTAATATTATAAAACTATATCCCAAATCCATTCCCCGGTTAACCATGGCATCTCTACTTATTACGATTTACCCAAATAAAGAACAAATTGCGGAAAGAAAATAGAGTAGAATTTCGTGATTCTTAATACCCGTATTTATACTGTGTTTTTGTTCAAAATGGTTTTGTAAACTGGAGTTGTTACTATATATCTATATGACTCACCAAGAATAAACCTGATCATTATGAAGTTTTCTCTGATTACGTTACTGGTCCTCTTTGGCTTCACCTGCCAATCACAAATGGTCGACTGCAGCAAGTATTTAAATTTGAAATCTCACGAAAGAGTGGAGAAGGTCCGCTTGTTCGATAGCACCATTCATTATTTAACTGATCTGATTGACACTTTTGAACTGGAAGAAATACCCAAGACCCTTAATAAAACGGCGTACCAGCTTTTACAAACTTCACTGACCAATCAAATAGGGCTTAATCTCATTGAGTTTGACAATCTTCATGAAGCTGCCTTATTCAAAATGAAACCCACGGACACTACCATTTCAAGGAAACAATTCCGAATAGTGGTGAGTCGATCTTTTGTTGTGAAAAAAGAGGATCAAGCCCGGGTAATGAATGCGTGTTTGTTGAGATTGTACAATGATGCGCTTCCATTGGATACCATCAGGTATTATTTAGAAAAGGTTGAAAATGTATCCACCACGCTGGCAATTTTCAAAGAGTTTGAGAATTATATGGATGAAGCCAAGTTTAACAAATATGACTATGTGCATTCGATCAGGAGGAATTTCGAGCTGGTTAAAGAGCATTTGAATCTTTTAATTACAAAGCAGTTTGTACAATACAGCTACCTTCCGGCCAGCAAACGACTTATTAAAGGCGTGTATTTTGGAATAGATAATGACACTTTTTTTCCCTATAAAAATGAAGACCGAAACTACACGGGTGGAGGAAGGCTGGAGGTAACAACCGACTTTCTTAAGATGAGGTTCTACCCAGGATGGCCCAAATGGAAATTCCTGAGACGCTGGAACCCCAGCAATTACCTGGGTTATCAGGGGTTGTTCTATGGTGTTGAGGTATATACTCCGAATATTCGGGATACCAATATTTTTGTTGCGGATTCCAGCTTTGATTCCTTAGATAGGCCATTTGCCTCCATTCAGTACTTTGGCAGGGCAAAGTACCGGATCTCCAACGATGGCTTCAACAGATCTACAACCTATTTAAAACTCGGACAAATTGGTGGGAGCGCTGGGAATTCTATTCAATCCACCATACACAGGGATGTCACCGTGGGATCCTTAAGGCCCAATGGCTGGTCAAGTCAAATAGCGTCGACCGGGCGCTTTGCTTACAATTATGAGAAACAGTGGGAATTCATGCTTCTCTCAGGTGATGGAGACCTATTCAATCATTACAGGGGCCACAGAGATAGAGGAGTAAAGAAATGTGGGAAGCACAAAGGAGATGCAAAGAAACAGGATTGGAAGGATTTTATGCACTTCTCCCTGATTGCTGAAGGACAAATTGGAAATATACAGACGAGTTATGGCGGTGGCCTCAGTTTCTCCACAAGAAGCTTTAAGCAGAAGAGCGCGCACAATGATATCCGGTTAGATAAGAATCCTAATTTCAATTGGATGTTTACTGCAACCGCTCGATTAAGATATGTTCAGCACAATTCTGCATTAGAAGGGGTGGGCGTTTTTAAAACCAGGCCAGATGAGCACCCATCATCTCCAATTGATCTTTATGTAATAGGCACAGATTCTATTGAAAGAACAATAGGATTAATGGATTTCAGTGCGGTTGTATCTACAAAAAAGATGTCGGTTATGTACCAACTATCCTTTATTTCTCAAGAGTTCACTTTGCAGGGACAGCGCGAAAAAGGCTGGCACTGGTGGGCCAGAATACGTTTGAGCTATCTGATATAACAGGCAGCTCTTGATTCAGCGATATACGTTACTGATAAGTATATCCCAAATTCTGGAGATCATTGACGAATGAGGCTGTTTCACTCCATGGATCCATTGTTGCATCAATCCCGGATAAGTTTGGCACCTCCCCCGGATGAGTTTGTTGCCAGTCATGCCATATTTTATCGATCATCGCATGGTGCATCCAAAATAACGGGTCACCAGGCGCGTCGGGAAGAGATCCCATATCTCCGCCTACCCACCCATGAACGGAATTGTGAGGGCCATCTTCTAATTCTTGTGTAAAGGCAGTGTAAGCGCTCTGATTATTGATGGTTGTTAAAGATCCAGGTAAACTGGAAGGGCCCCTCGGGCTTCTGCTTTGCGCCGTTCCTAAAAAACTGCTGAGTTCAGGCGGTATTCCCCTGTCATTGATCCAGTCCCAATAAGGGATTGAAACCGAATTATCGACATTCTGAAGCTCCTTTTCTAATGTGTGCAAGTATGCTCGGTGCCAGGGAAGAAATCGTTCTACATTTACCGGAGGTCTGCTTGTACCATGCATTCTATGCGCGGGATTTGAGTGAATAGCAACTAGTTGCCCATAAGTCCCATTACTGATCAGCGTCGTAACTGCGACTTTAAAATTATCCCATTCAGTGGAAGATAGTGCAGATGTACTTTTTCGCACTATTGATGTGGATGGCGCGGGTGTAGGTGTAGTTGTGGGAGTAGTTGTCGTTGTCGGAGTAGAAGGTGTTGCCGGGGTTGTAGGCGTTGAAGTCGATACTGGCGGTGGGGTTAGGGGAGTTGTTGGGGTCGTAGATATAGTTGGTGTGGATGGTGTTGTTGATCGCTGACTACCACCTCGTAGTCGTAGAATAATAAAAGCAATGATAGCTACTATAATGCCTCCAATGATATATACTATATTCATTATTTCTTTTGTTAGAGTTTGATTCTTCCTTGAACATGAACTTATTCTAAGCTCTTATTAAGCAATACGTTAAAGTAATTGAAAGGCAATGAAAAAAACAGGGTAGAAATACCTGTTTTAGATACCCGTACTTATACGGTAGTACCTTGCAATAATCGCTGCAACTTCTCTTGAGGAAAAAAGCTTTAACTACTCAATGATAAGGAAACAGGAGAAGAAGATTAATGCCGAGCTTACCCTACCATCATAGAAAACTCCATAATATCTGATGTACTTGGTCCGGACATTTGTCAGAGTTCAAGTATTGGGTATGGAAAGACCTGACCTGTACTATGTTCCCATCATAACCAGGAGGCAGTATTTTTTGCTCACGAGTGCCAATAACCCAATCGTGTTCCTTTCCAAGCATAGATTTAATAATTAAATCTATTCCTCTAAATCCCCATTTTTTAAATAAGCCGCTGTGCTTTACCAAAATTTTGTCCCAATCACCAGTTATTGCCTTGAACTGCATCGTTTGATTGTGAGGTTTCGGAACGGAATTTAATATGTTATTTAACCGGTTGCTGCTTATGGTCATTTGCCGACAACCGGGCTGGTCGAGAAAGAACTCAACAGAAAATTGTGCAATACCCAAAATAATACCTCCTATAGGGTTACCGGATGAAGAGGCCGATTTTTTGAAGATACTGAGCATCTTCCCTATCATTTTTCCGGTATCGAAATAACCTGAACCGTTAGCACAAGTAATTAATGCAGCTTTATTTATTGGTAGTTTGTCATTTTGAAAACAACAGGCGAGATATTTGCCTACCAACCCTCCTCGGCTAGTTGTTATAATATCCACTGGATTGTTTTTAAAAGAAATAGCCCCTAACCTTTGTGACAAGACCTTTACATTGTGTTTCGCATCCTGGCTAATTGTGGGATGGTTGAACGCGAGAATCTGCTTGTAACGCCCAGTTTCCATTGTCTTCTGAAGCCAGGATTTTTTATTCCTATCATATTCTTTACTGAGCAGCCCTCCAAAGGAGCCATCCGTAGTGGAAAACGTGCCGTGGATCAGTAGTAGTGTTTTCACT
This sequence comes from Bacteroidota bacterium, assembly GCA_002401055.1. Classification (GTDB taxonomy): domain Bacteria; phylum Bacteroidota; class Bacteroidia; order NORP154; family NORP154; genus NORP154. The sequence continues at coordinate 11,564 of NVRZ01000040.1, read as the reverse complement.
TTATTGTCAATCGATACCTGTTGGTGGTCAACTTCCTTAAAACCATTTGCCGCAGCATTGTATTTTAACAACTTGTACTTGTCTTTTCCGTTCACCTTGTATATGATCTTATTCAATATTTTGTTTGCTGCACCCTGGTAGTTATTGCGCTTAAACGTTAGCACCTTTACAACAAAGCTTCGATTGAAGGGCATTTTGCTTAGCCGGAAAGGTTTCCCACCACCACTATTCCTGACCATTTTTCTTTTAGGCAGCATTGGGAAAATATAGTCCAGCCGGTCCCGATTGGTGGTGTGGCCTTTAGTTGCCTTCGGTAGAATGTACTCCACATCTGCATTTTTCTCTCTTCTGAATGTTCCCCGATAATGCTGGTAATACACCAACGCTCCTTCATCCGGGCTCACAAAAACAGTGAGCCTCAAATTTGGGATATCGCTTTCGTCAAATGTCCGAGGCAATTCTGGGAAATCGATTTTATCAAAATTGATAAACCGCTCTTTCACCTTGACATCTTCATTATTTAGCTGGTCATTTATTTCATAGAGCTCTTTGATCTGTTGCAGGGTTTCGCCTTTGGAATTGTCATTCCCCTCTCCGGAAAAATGCAATTCGCCAGGCCATTCTAAGCCGGAATTGTTTTCCTTGCCCAGCGTACCCCAAACTCCTGGAATTTTATCGGTCAACTTCCCTTTTATCTTCCTGACAACAAGCTCCCTTGAGCTGTCTGTTTCGCTTTCTTCAGACCCCAATATGATAAACTGTGACTGGTTCTTTCCTGATAAAAGGTTTGACGTAGATGTTGGTCTTATTTTTCTCATTGCTTATCTAAATGTTAATTTTCATGAGTTAATCCATGCTAACCATTTATCCAGTTCCACTTTGACAATGTTCAATGCCTCCGCAGATATGGCGATATGATTTCTCATATTCATGATAAATGCATTACCATCTTCCTTTTCCCAAAAATTTGGTTTTGACGACTGTTTTAGAAATTCTTCTACCCATAGTTTTACCAGTGAATGATGTACCGTTGTCAAATTCTGAAATAAATAGCTATCTGAACCAATAGGGTTTTTGCTCAGCACTTTGACAGTAGAAATAATATATACTCCATTTAATCGCTCGCTGGATAAATTATTTAGCAATATTCGGGCTCGTGTGAAATCGTAATGATCCAATATCCATTCAGCCGATACATTTTTTATTGGCTTTTTTATTAATGGGAAATATGTGATGTTAATATCTTGTCTACTCCTATCATATTCCTCTTCCAAGATTTTGGCTTCAGTTATATTTAAAAATTCACCAATTATAGCCAGATACCGCTCACGATTATTATCATCTGGTTTAGATCCTAGCAGAAAATAACTATACAGGCCATAACCTTCAACTTCTTTTGAATTTCCAATTAGAAAGTCCCTACCTGCGATCATTGCAGTGTTAGAATGCAAATCTCCATTTTCTTCACTTTCCTCCCAGGAAGCCCCGATCTCCATTTCTTCATCCCCCAACCAAGAATCAGGATCTTCAGCTCCATCTTCACTTCCTTCTGTCCCCTCCCCAGATTCAGACTCAGCCTCTTCTATTGCCTCACTCAGGCCTTCCATCATTTCTTCAGCTGGAGGTTCAGGTGATGCCTGATCCTCTTCGGAAGATGCGCAAGCCGATACTAGGAAAATCCCAATTGTCAAGAGATAGTTCAATATTTTTCTATTCCCCATCTTTTTTATCTGTTTTTTTCTTGAAAATTTGTTTCTGTAACGCTTTCAACAGTAATATCATAATAAATGAAGCCAGAACAACCAAAGACGATTCAATCGAGGATAACGGGCAACATGGAGTTCGAATATAAAAGAAAACCCAGATTGAACCAGAAACAAATAATGTTGCCAGTACCGTGCTTAAATGCTTCTTGATCATCTCCTTAACATTTAGCTATGGAAACTTTGAAAAGATAATTGTCCTATTGCTCAGTATACAATCAAATATTCGGTCAAATAAATAAAATTTACAAGAGTAGAAATACCTGTTTTAACCACCCGTATTTATACGTGGTATCAGGTAGCTAATTCAGTTGTAGGCTGGCTATAAACGTTTCTTTAAGAAATCAAGAATCTTAGGTAACTGATCCTCTAGTATATCCTCAAATAACGCTTTCGCCGGTTGGAAAGGCGTACCGTCAAAAAATCTTGCTTTTGTACCGGGACCCTCTGGATTCACATGGTCTATTGTTAATGATTTACGCCATAATTCTGCATGTCCCTGCCATTCCGATTCGACTACCAGTTCAGGTGCTGTAAACCATACATTCCAGGTCAACACATTACCTTCCTTCAGCATATTACCGGCTCCAAGGTTAAAGATATCCAGGACATCTTGGTTAAACTTATTTACCTTTTCAGATTTGGTCTTCACGATAGAGCCGATTTGTACACCTAAATGTCCCACTGTCCATTTAATTCCTTCATGCCTGGCAAAATTAGGAAGTGGAAATTCTTTGCTTTCGCCTTTTATCAAAGGGAAAATAGGTTGTTTAGGGTCGCCCGGCTTATGGGTCTTGACCACGATTGCATGTTCCTTGTCCCATGGAAAAGGGTGTTTATCCTCATCGAGTTCAGCTGCCCATTTCTTTACAAATTTGTTTTCTTTCGCAGCCGGACTAAACCAGATCTTACCAACTACTGACATATCCGCTGCCAGCTCCCGATTCGATTCATTAGCCCAGCCTCTGTTACCGGTCACGGTAACTTCTACGTTCATATTCCCAAGTTTACCCAAACTTACTCCTTGTTGCGGACAAATGATGGAATAGACCCGGCCTTCATCAGTATACCCCAGCCTGGAGATATCAGGGGCAAACATCTGATAACAGCGCTTCTTATCTGTTTCATCCGGTTCAGTATTCCAGCTAAACTCAGGCCAAAGTACTTTCTGTTGGCGTTTCAGCAAACCTATGTTTTCCATATTACCCTTCATTTCCAACGAGCTAAGATTCGGAGTTGGATAAGCAGAGTCAGGATTTGGATAAGCAAAGTCAGGATTTGACTGGGCGAATCCGCCAACCCATCCATCTGTGGGATCTTTATGGATCTCATCTCGCAATTTAGATTTTGATAGATCCACTACAAAGTTGATCGGGTCCATCGATTCATCTGCATTGTCGATCACATCACCTGATTTTTTGGTGTCCAGCAATGGCAATCCCGCGTCCTGAACAATAAAGTACAAATCCGGCTTTCTTTCAAAGACTCCGAATTTTGAAGAATCAAAACTAACGCTAAATGCACCCGTACCATCAGTGACCGCAATACCCAGTAAATCATCTCTTAGCAAATCATGACCAAATACTTTTAGTGTGTCATTATCATACACGAAAACACGGAGATCAACGATCCCCTCGTTATTGCTTTGGTTTCTAACAGTTCCTTGCACAGTATATGTGGAACCTGAAATGGTGAGAGCTTGACTCATGGCAGTTAATTGATTAGTGATTAGTCATTAGAGTAGCGAAAACTAGGGATTATTGGTAAGAGTGTCAACCGTATAAATACGGGTTTTAACAGTCCGTCAACGGCAGAATATTTACCAAATAACTGTTCTTTTTCTGGTTTAGGTGATGCTTTCATGTCCATCCTTCTTAGCCAAGAGGAAAGGCATGCTTTTCATTAATACGCTCTATCTCTTTTAAAGCAAAGGCGGCAAGTTGCTTTTGCTTGGAAATTGAAGCAGCACTGGTAGAGTCCAGGTCGCCAAGAATAAAAATATTCTCATCGTTCAGCTGGTTGGCCGGGCCGGTATAGTTAAAGCTACCCCCAATAATTACTTGCCTGTCAATTACCATCAACTTGTGGTGCAGTTTCCCTAACCCCATGGCTTTATTTTTGCGCACCTGTTTTAGCTTTACCCCTGCACCAAGTAAAGTATCAACAGGAGCCCATTTTTGATTCGCCATCATGCCTTCCATTACACCGGTGATTTTTATTCCAGCTCTGCGAAGAAGAAGCATAGTATCATCTATACCAGAAGATTCAGAAAAAGTGAATATGGCAAAGTCAATTTGCTTTTTGGCTTTTGACATCTGTTTCATGATTTCCATTTCAGGGTTATGATCAGGTGCAAAAGCTATTCTTACAGGAATATCAGAAACCGTTACATCTGTTGGAGCAACATCCGTTCCCTCCATCAGTTTACCGAAGTGGCCCTGCATGAGCTCTTTGAATTCATTCGTGTATGTTTTGGCAACTTTCTTATCCTTAATGATCACAAGATGATTAAGGTTTGAGCTTGTGCCTGTATCGGTAAAATTAGTGGAGCCAGTGAGCAGCTCGGCCCTATCCCGGATTATGAACTTCTGATGAAATATTGCAGGGTTAAAATCTGAATGTACATTGATTCTGGCCCTGAGTACAGCACCATGAATAATCCTATTCTCTTCTTGCGTGACGTATTTCCCATTGGCTTTGGTAGCTGCGAAAGGATTTGTTTGAGCCCTGGGTACGGTAAGGTAATCACCTTCAAGTACGAGCCTGACGACCAACTTTCTTTGACGAGCCCGGATAATTGCGTTAGCAATGTCCATATTATCTAGTTCCTGAACGGCAATATCAAGATACTTTTGAGCCCCATCAATAAAATCAATAATGGTTTGTTGAAGATCATCCGGGGCACCTACTTCCTTAGGGCCCATGAATAATTCGATGTTGTTACCTATTTTTTGAGACATGGTTTTCGATTTTAAGTGTGTATGATTATTACTTTCTATTAGCAGTACGCTTCTTTAAGTTGCCCAGGGAATTTTTCTGGAGATTATAATTTGGATTCTTCAAGATTTGCTGATATACTTTTTCACGGCGTAGGGGGTCTTCTAAGGAATCCCTGTTCTCTTCGATGAATTTTGCTAGTACGGGTGATTGTTCAAATTCCGCAGATATTTTGCTTGTTGAATCGAGCTTTGCAATTGCACCGTCAATATTTCCTTTTAGCAGGTCATCTATAGCCTCTTCTTCCAAAACTTTTGCCTTTCTGAACTGTGCTAACTCAACAAATATGCTTGAGTCAGACATTATGCCCCGAGCCACCTCATTAACGTCCTCTCCACCTACTTGTTCTGCGGCGGCTAGTATTTCATCGGTTTCGGCAATGGTCTTAGACTTGTTAGCATAGAAATTCTCAATGATCTCCTTAATCTCCTCGTAAAGCAACTCATCGAGTACATTTTTCATTATTCTAAGGGTGGCGAAAGTTTTATATGGAGATTCATCATTGAACATGCCCGTAATCATGCCTTCTGCAATTTCCAGACGTTGTAACTCTTCTTTGTTCTTATCCACTTTATAGTTTAACATGGTCCCAACTGCTATAATCAGCACAGGGGACAAGACATATTGGACCAATATCTTTCCGATACCATGCTTTTCCAGCTTGGTAACTCGATTTTCCAGTTTTTCTATGTCACCCATTGTTAATGCTCATAAATTATTAATTCGGAGCTAAGTAGGAGAGACCGGTGAATACCTGAATTTGGTGTGGCTTTTATGTCAAGTCTTCAGTACCCGAATTACGGTTGTCTTTCACCGACTGAATTCCATTTTCCATCCCATCAGAGGATTCATACATTTCACTAGTTCCTATGACCTGACCATTGTCCGCTGATTTCAGGTTGAAATAGTCCTTGTCATTCGAAGATTTCAGACGATCATAGTTATCGTCATCTCCTCCATTCTTTTTAACCGATTCAATGCCTCCTTCACAATTGTGTTTGGCTGTGTACATCTCACTTGTAAGAATGACTTCGCCGTTACCAGCTTTAAGAACAAAGTAGAACTGTCCGTCTGAACTATTTTGAATTTGATATTTTGGATTTTCCATGACTTTTGATTTTGACCTGCTTTAAAGTAGGCGAGTTAATATTAATCAGAGGCCAGTTTAAGAAATCAGACCGACCGCTAAAGATTCTTCTTGCCAATGCTACAACAACAAATGAGTAATTAAAAGAGTGGAAATACCTAAAATTAGTTGCCCGTATTTCTACGGTATCGCTCTTAAAATTTACAGTAATTCAGCAATCTTAAATAGAGAAGGATAACAATTACAAGTGTGACGGGAACGAAAAGCTATACATTGGGTCGATTTCTTAAATCAACAGCAACAAGGTCATTTTCCATAGCGTATTTAACCAAACTGGCAGTATTTCTTACTCCAGTTTTAGAAAGCAACTCACTCCTATGACCTTCGACGGTACGAGGACCAATTCCCAGCACTAATGCAATTTCTGAAGTTTTATGTCCTTTGCATATTAAATCCAACACTTCTTTTTCTCGGTCCGTCAAATTAACAAAGTCATCCAGATTTGGTTTTATTCTTTTCTTATTCAACCATCCCTTAATCATTGCTTCCGATAGGCTCTCATTAAAGTAATACTCGGATTTTGCGACCGTTCTAATAGCATCAATTAGCTCCTCACTGGATGTATTCTTGAGTAAATACCCGTTAGCTCCCTCCTCAATTAACTCTATTATAAATTTCTTTTCATCGTACATGGATAAGATCAGAATCTTGATATCAGGATTGTCAGCTTTAATACGTTTAGTGGCCTCCATCCCGTCACACTTGGGCATTTTGAGATCCATTAAAATAACATCAGGCTTGTGGCGCTTTAACTGTTCTATCAACTCTTCACCATCGTAAACTTTGAAGATGACTTTAATGCCATTCCAGTTCTTATCGAGTTTAGCTACCGACTCAATCATCTCGCCAAAGAGTTGATGATCGTCAGCAATAGCAATTTTTATATTTCCACTCGCCTTATTCACTGGTATAAGAATCTGATGATAAGCGCGAAGTTAATGCTATCCCTACTTACTCGTAACCGTATAAATACGGGGCGGTGTCTTTATATCAAATTATTCTTGACTGCGTACCTGAGTAGGCCCGCTGTGTTTTTAGCCTGCGTCTTATTGAGCATATTCTGGCGATGGGAGTCAACAGTTCTCTTGCTGATATAGAGCTTCTTGGCTATTTCATCGTTGGTATACTCATCAGCGATGAGATTCAAAACCTCTAGCTCACGTTTTGATAATATACCTTTATAATTTTTATTTGACCGTGGTTTACGCTTTACGATATCATCGTGATAGCTTCCCATGAGCTTAACGGATACTTCACTGCTATAATATTTCTTTCCTTGAGCCACGTTGGAAATTGCCTTCAAAAGTTCTTCAGAACCTGTGCTTTTCAAAATATAGCCTTTGGCCCCGGCCTGGATCATCTTAACAATGTAGTATTCCTCATCATGCATAGACACGGCTAATATTCTAGCATCCTTGTTGTTAGCAATTATCGACTCAGTAGCTTCAATTCCATTGACGTCTGGCATATTTATATCCATAACAATTACATCATAGGTGAATTGCTTTGCCATGGCAATAGCTTCCGAGCCATTTTCAGCTTCATCGATATCCACATGTATTTTTTCTTGCAAACCAAGTGTGTATTTGATCCCATCCCGCAATACTTGGTGATCGTCTACCAGAAGCATCCTAATCTTCTCCATGTTTACACATTATATGGAAAAGTGACCAGCAGCTGTGTGCCTTTGCCTGGTTTGCTGTTCAATTTCATGCTGCCGTTAAAGGCCTTTGCCCTGGAACTCATCGTGCTCAGGCCTCTCCCAGCGCTGGCCCTGGCATTAGCAATATCAAAGCCTATTCCATTATCCTTAATAGAGAATGAAATGTGTGTGGTGCTGCAAGTCAGGGCAATTTTCACCTTACCAGCATGGGCATGCTTAATGCTGTTATTGATAAATTCTTGAGCGATTCTGTAGATCACAATCTCCAATGACTTTTCTAAAATGGGCAGGCTACCACTGCACTTGTAACTAAATTTTATAAGGCTTTGTTTGCTTAATCTGTCTACTAGTTCTTCGAGCGCCATATGTATTCCTCCATTTTCCAGGCTGGCCGGCATGAGGTCAAAACAGATCGACCTCAGGTTAATAATTGAACTGTCGAGAATTGATTTACATGTTTCATAAGCTTCCTTGTATTTATCATCTGATGATAGCATGCCTTCATTAATGGCTGAGAGTAATAGTTTCACAGTTGAAAGCTCCTGGCCAAGCGAATCGTGAAGGTCCGCCGCGACTCTTTTCTGCTCCTTTTCTTGGGTATCAACGATGGTTCTTAAGATCCGTTTTTCCGTTTCTTTACGCTCAGAGATGTCCTCAGCAACGATCAAATAACCTTTGAGCTTGCTGTTCTGGTCAATTATTTTTGAGCAGGAACAGGAGACTGGAATTAGCCTTTTGTCTGATGCAGTAAACCGAATCTCTTTCGTAAAAGATTGCTTGCCTGCTGCAAGGTTCTTTTTTACTTCGTTAAAAAAAGACCTACCACCCTGTTCTGTTATGGTATTTATGGATTGTTCTATGAGGGTTGTCTTCTCAAAATCTAAAACACTACCTACTGCATTATTAACATCCTGTATCATGCCCCTGGGGGACACTACAAATACCATGTCGGCCACAGAGTTATAAATGCCACTGAAGTAATCTCTTGAAACGGTAGTTGCCAGCAGTTCTTCACCCAGCAGGTTGATTCCGGAAATGATCATGTCTATCTCGTCCCGTTGCGCTGATATTTTACCTTGCTTATGATATTCTCCTGCACCATAGGCAACCAGAAGATTTTGAATTTCTTTAATCTGGACATCCGTCATCTTAGGATCATTTTTTAATCTCCGGTTGAATGTCTGTTGCTTCCAACTCAATTTCTGAATCTTCTTGCTTGAATTGCCGAAGCCAATTTATAGCTGATGCTTTATTGCTAAAGAGCTTAGTTGGAATTGCGTTTTTTTTAAAGGTGATTTTAAGATAGAAGTTGCCCAGCAAAGTGCTAAATGCAGAATTTACTAACATCGCGCCCGCGGTAACTCCAATGTTTTCGTCTTTAGAAAAATAATCCCGTGCTTCTTTGGTTGCACTGGTTATATACCTTATGTCTGCCAAAGCCGGATAAGAATTCCCTTGAGTAAATTCTATTCTGGCTTTAACGCACTCCTTGGCTATTTCAAGTGTAGCTTCCAGTCCTTTCATGTATTCACCTATAAGAATTCCATCTTCCAACGTGAAGTTGACAAACCTGCTATTTACTTGCTTTTTTTTCATTTATCAATTCCAACACTAATAGAGAAGGCATAAAAATAAGAATCTAAGGTGAAGCTATAATTATTTGTATCGGAATACGCATAAACACTTAGGTGTTTACTTCTATTTCCATACACTTGAATTAAGCCTTTTATGGGTTGATGCACCCTTTAAAACTTATGAGCTTTATGTCTTTGATTTGAACACATTCTCAATAAATAATGGGTAAGGATTTATATTTCAATACCATAGACCAGGTTTTAACCGATGCTGTTAATAAGGGCGTTTTGCACCTAAATACAGGAGACACGACCCTAACGGGCAATACTATAAAATTAAACGGCAAAGATGTTCTGAACTTCGGCTCCTGTAGTTATCTCGGGTTGGAATTTGATCAAAGAATGATAGCATCGTCCATTGAGGCAGTTAAAAGCTACGGAACGCAATTCTCTGCTTCAAGAGGTTATGTTTCCACTAAGCATTATAAGGAGTTGGAGGGCATGTTTGATATTATTTTTGGGGCATCTACGGTCGTAGCACCAACCACTACCTTGGGCCATCTTAGTGTAATTCCGGTATTGGTTAACAGTGATGACGCGATAGTACTTGACCACCAGGTGCATAATTCTGTACGTATAGCAACAAACCTGGTCAAACCTGATGGAGTACATGTAGAGTTAATACGGCACAATCGAATGGATCTGCTTGAGGATCGGGTCAAGGTCTTAAGGCAAAAACACAAGAGGATTTGGTATATGGCCGATGGAATTTATTCAATGTACGGGGATTGTACTCCTGTAAACGAGGTTTATGAATTACTGGATAAATATCCTGAGCTCTATTACTATATTGACGACGCTCATGGCATGAGTTGTTTTGGTAAGCATGGTAGGGGATATGTTCTTAGCCAAAAACCGATACATGAGAAAATGATCTTTACTACCTCCTTGGCCAAAGCATTTGCCACAGGTGGCTCGGTACTTGTATTTCCAAATAAAGAACTCGCGAGAAAAGTAAAGACATGTGGGGCCGGGTTGGTTACTTCCGGACCCATGCAACCTGCAACATTAGGTGCAGCGATCGGATCTGCCAAAATTCATCTTTCTGATGAGATTTACACGATGCAAGAAGCACTTCAAGAAAATATTAAGTACTGTAATTTGCTTATAAAACACCATGGCCTGCCAATCGTAGCGGAAACCGAGACACCAGTGTTCTTTATTGGAGTTGGCCTGCCCAAATTGGGTTATAATTTGATTCACCGTATGCTCAAAGAAGGTTATTATCTTAACCTAGGGATGTTTCCAGCAGTTCCTATGAAAAATACTGGAGTGCGGTTTACAATTACCAGGCTTCACACTTTTAGACAGATTGAAAGGATGGTTGAAACATTGGCGCATCATTATCCCAAAGCACTAAAAGAAGAAGGCTTTTCCATGGAGAAGGTCTACCAGGCCTTTAATATGAAACCACTTGAAACCGTTAAGGCGGAACAAGCTGTTACATCGCTTATCAATCAGTCTAATCTAAAGATACAGCATGAAAAATCTATTGAGTTGATCGATGAAAAGGAATGGAACGGCTTACTTGGGAATAGAGGCTCGTTCGATTGGAACGGTTTGCAATTTTTAGAAAGTTCCTTCACATTAAATAAACTCCCTGAGAACAACTGGGAGTTTGACTACCTCATTGTGAGGGATACGTTGGCAAAGCCCATATTGGCTACGTTTATGACAACCACTCTAAACAAAGACGACATGCTTTCTCCAAATGCAATATCTAAGCAAATTGAAGAAAAGCGTTTTCTTTCAGGTGATCCTTATTACATGACATCCCAAACGCTATTTGTCGGGTCATTGTTAACAGAGGGAAACCATCTATACCTTGATAGAAGCTCGCCATTTTGGAAAGATGCGATGCAGATATTATTTGAGAAAATAGCAGAGTTACAGGAGAATTATAATGCCACCATTGTGAATTTAAGAGACTTCGATGCACATGATGATGAAATGGACTCATTTTTGGTTGACAATGGCTTTTTTAAGATAAATATGCCTGATAACCATGTTATTAATCGGATGGATTGGAAAGACCGGGACGAATACATCAGCGGACTTTCAAAAAAGTCTAGAAGACATGTTAGGGAGTTTGCGTTACGATATGAAGATAAGTATGACGTAAAGGTGATGACTTCTCCAAGCATCCAGCAAATACAATATTGGTATGAACTGTATATGAATGTGAAACAAAGTAGTTTAACATTAAACACATTCAATCTGCCGTTCAAGGTCTTTGCCAACATGGCAACGAATAAAAATTGGGATTTAATAGAGTTGAGGTTGAAACCGGGACTGAGCAAAGCGATATTGAATAAACCAGTAGCTATCATGTGCAGCTATATTGGTCAAAATGTCTATAA